>JALHOX010000144.1 GCA_022842805.1 Phycisphaerae bacterium
GGCGTGATGCAGCCAAACGGGCAGCGCGGCGGCGGCCTCGTCGCCCGGAGCGCCGCCCGCCAGGATCGGGCGCTGGCGGCGGAGTTCGGCGGCGTCGGAGAAATGCGCGCCGGGTGCGCCCGCCAGCGCAACTTGCTCGCGCACGGGCGCGTCGGCCAGAGCCCGCGCCGCGTTTGGTAGCGCCATGCCGATCAGCGTCGCCAGAGCCCACGCGAAGCCGCCGACCGCCATGGTCAGCGCCATGCCCTTGGCGAAGCCGAAGGGCGTCAGCCAGATCAATGCGTAGGCGAATGCAAGGACGCCGCCCGTCCAGAGAGCGTGGAAACGCGCGGCCCGAGGCAGGATTCGCGCGAAGCCCATCAGGATCAGCGTCACCACGGTCAGCACGCTGGCGAGTTCACGCACGTTCTGTCGTGGCGGATGGCTGCCGTCGAGCGCCACGGGCGAGTTGTAGATCCAATAGGTCAGCACCGGCCACAGCACCACACCCACCACCGCCACCAAAATGCCCGCCTCCGCCGAGCGCTGCGGCGAACGGACGAGGTAGTAGCCGAGCAGATAGACGATGGCGATGACCGCGGCGAGGGCGATCAGGGCGTAGGAGAGAATGATGAGCACCGTGTGAATCCGCAGCATCACGTCGTCGAGAATCCCCATGATGCTCGTCAGCGTGCCTTGCCCGGGGATCACAAACGCCCCGAGCACCAGCGACAAGAAGCCGACGAAGCTGGCGGCGACCAGAAAGACGCGGCGGCGATAGACGAACTCCAGCAGGATCGCGATCAACACTCCGCCCCAGGCCGAGGCCACGACGGCCTCAAACATATTGGCCACGGGGATGCGCCCGAGAATCGACCAGCGGAGCCCCAGCCCGTAGGCGTGGACGCCCATCGCACCGAGCGCGAGCAGCATCGCGATGAAGTACGGCACGCGCCAACCGGTGACGAGCGCCCACACGCTGACCAGCGCGGCAAGGGCATAGATGATGTACCCCCATGTGAATTTGCCCATCGCGTAATACTTGGCCTCGGCCCGACGCTGAGACTCCGCCGGGTAGACCCCCGGCGCGGCCAGCTTCGGCAGCGCGGCGGCCAGGTCGTTCACCGCGGACTGCGCGGCCGCGGCGTCGCCGCTGGTCCAGGCGATTTTGAGCCGGGCCCAGGGGCCCAAGATGCTCAGCGCCTGCGCCTCGGAGATTCCCGGCAGCGGCGCGCCGACTTTGGCCCGCGCGAGGCCCGCGGATTGCAGGAGCGCGTCGGAAAGGTTGGCCTGCAATTCGTCCGGCGTGTACCACGGATGAGTGTCGTCGCCGTCGGGCGCGGGCACGAATCGCAGCGCCCGCTCCATGGCCTCGGCATAGAACTGCGCCTCGCGGGCGCGGTTCATCGCCGTCTTCATCATCGTGTTGGTTTCGAGCTCGTCCATGCGGCTGCGCACTTCGGCATCGACCAGCTCCAACAACGTCATGTAACCGGTGTTGACGATGCGCATGCGGGCGACATCGGGCATGTGCGACGAAAAGTGAACACGCAGCCCCTTGTCCTTGATCCGCACCACGGGCGAGTTGAGATATTCCTTGCGGCGGAAGAGCCAGTCGCAAAGCGAGCCCAGCGGCGAGAGACCAGGCAGTGACTCGTGGCCGTGCATGCCGGCGAAGGCCTCGCGGGCGAAGGAGTCGAGCGTCTTGTAGCGCCCGCCGTCCTGCACCGCGACCAGCCGCAGGGCCGACCAGTCGATCTGCTGGTCGAGCTTGATGGCGGGCTTCGAAGCGTCGAACGGCTCGGCGCCGGCGTAAGCGGCGACGCCCAGCAACGCGGTCATGAGCGCCGTTTGCAGCAGCGCCGCGCGAATTCGTGACGTAATCATCATGGTCGTCATCTCCCGATTCATGCGTGGGCTCCTGCCCGCCCGTTGCGATCCCCGTTGCGCGAGGCAGCGACCGCGACGCGCGCGCCGGCCAGAGCCAGTGCCGCATCCTGCTCGCGGCGGCGGAGGATGGGCTTGATGTAAAAGGCGTAGAGGCAGCCGAGCGCGATCAGTGTGCACCCCACCACCTGCATCCAGATGCCGTTGCGATTGCCGACCCCCAGGACCGTAAAGCTCCAATGATCCTGAGCGGCGCCGCTCTGGAAGAGCGTCCAGCGCCCGACGGAAAATGTCTCGTTGGTCTGCACCATGCCGCGGCTGATGGTTTCGTCACCGGCTCGCTGCACGAGAAACTCGCTGCGCCAGCGCTCGACGCTGCGGCGACCGGGCATGAACTCGACCGCGAGTTGATCAGCGCCCAGCCGAGCCTCGAGCGAATGCGGCTTGCGCGAGTAGATGAACTCGTAGCCCTGCGCATCACCGGGCGGGCGCACGACGATCGGCTTCGGATCGACATGGGGGTAATTGCTGAAGGTCATCCAGCGAGATTCCTTCCAATGCGCTAGTTCGCCGCGACCGCGAATTTCGAGGCGGATCGCCGATGCGCTCGGACGGCCCACGGTCGGTCGACGATGTTCCAGCGGCTCGACCACCGGTTCGAGAGTCGGACGGCTGTTTTCAATCAGTTGCGCGAGCTGGAAGTTCAGGTGCAGCCCACCGGCATGCAGCGGCGCTTGCTCGCCGACCTTCAGCGGAATGCGCTCGACTTTGCCGTCGGTGGAGAACGACGCCAGCATCGGCGCCAGCTTGGGCCCCGCGGTCAGCAGAAACCAGCCGCGCGCGGCGCTGCGGTAGTGAAGCACCAGATTCGGGTCATAGGGGCCGTCCTTGCGGCGCATCCCGGCTTCGTCGATGTCCTGTGAAAGATTCGGGAAGCGCTGCACCACCGTCCGGCTGTAGGTCTTCTGGCCGTTGGTCACCTTCACCATCGCGATCGGCGAGGTGGCGCCTTCAAAGCCGGGCGTGATCAGCGGCCACGCCGGCGAAAGCTGCTCGATCACCATCTCGTAGGGAGTGCCCTCGACCTTGATCGTCTCGCCGGCGCGGATCGCGTAGGTCTTTCGCACGCCTGCGTCGCGCACCTCGACGGATAGCTCGTCGGTTCCGATCAGCGGCGCATAGAGCGCCTCACGCTCCTGCTCGCTCTCGATCCACCGAAACTCGAACGGGATCGCGGTCCCCAGCAACGATTCCTTCGCATCCTTGGCGACGAGCCACTCGCGAATCTTCTGCTCCCCAAGGCTGATTTCGATTTCGGCCGCCGGATTGAGCTGATCGCCGCCCGCCGCGACGCCGTTGCGCATGCCGGCGATGTAGGGCAGATAGCCCGTGACCGTCACGTCGAAGGGCAGCTCGGTCGTTTCCACCGCCAGCGGCATGCGCCAATGCTCAAACCAGCCGGTGGGCAGGTCGAATCCGGCGAGCCGTGCGGCGGGCCGAGTGCGCTTCGACGCGACCTCTTTGCCGTCGCGATCGCGGATCGGCGGGCCGCCTTCGTCGAGGAATCGCTCGCGAAAGTAGGGCAGTCCCTCCAGCGCCGACCAGCGCAGCTGCTCTTCGCCCACGCGACGATAGTGCAGAGCCGCGACCTCGTTATCAAAGAAGCGGTCCACCTCGCCGGAGTCGGCCAGCGAGAGCTTGAGTCTGTCGGATACGGGCACGGCCGGCGCGTCGACCGCCAGCGCGATTTCGCTGGCCGGCGCATCACCCAGTTGTACGCGCACGGTCGCTTCCGCCGCGTTTCGCAGGCCGCGCGACTGCACGCGCAGCACCTCGACCCGCACGGCGCCGCCAAAGGCGGGCATGGTGCGCTCCCACTTTTCGCCGACGCGGGCCGCAAGCTCGCCGCCGGGCAGCAGCGCGCCGCTCGCCTGCGAAATCTGCACGCGCGGAGTCAGCAACACGGCGTCGCCCTCGATCTTGGTGGCGAAGTACCACCAGGCGCTGAAGCACAGCATCAGCAGGCCCGCATGCACCGTCAGCACGCCCGCATTGACGACGCGCCAGCGGATTCGCAGAACCGTCGCCAGCGTCAGCGAAAATGCGAACATGCCGATCAGGCCGGCGAAGAGCCAGTGGCGAAAGACCTGCATCTCGGTCATCTCAATCGTGCCGCGAACCTGCGGCAACGCCGATCCGAACGAGGCATACGCCAGGATCAGGGCCAGCATCGACATGCCGAAACCGACGCTCGAGAGCGTCCGGATCAGCGGGATCTGGAGCGCGCGGGCCGCGAACGGCGTGCGGCTGGCAGCCGCGACGCGCGGCTCCGTTCGCAGCGGTTCGACCAGTGTGGTGGTGCTCATAAACTCACCTGTCATTCAGCTCGGCGGCGCCGCGCTTAGTTTGCGGGCTTGGCCGAAAGGATAAACTTGGAAATCTCGTCGCGATGCTTCTGAATCGTCGCGTCGGGGCCGGTGGCCTTCACGAAGTAGGACCCGCCGGGCACCTCGACCACGCCGCCGATCAGACGATAATTCGCCCGCTTCGCGCCGTCGCCGCCCGACATCCCCGGCATGCTCACGTCAAACGTGCCGGCGACCTCGACCAACACAACATCCCAATCCGACGCGCGAAAGCGCTCCATCTTCATCGCGCCCGCCGGAAGCTTGTTTCCAGATCCGTCGCTGAACTGATCACGCCAGCGGTTGAGATTGGCCGCGGTGGAGCCGCCCTGGCCCGGACCGAAGTAGAAGACGACGACTTCGGACGCAGCGGTGTCCGGCTCGACCGGCGCAATCGAGTATTGCGCCTTTCGAAACGAGTTCGCCGGCGGCTGAGACGTCCAGCTCTCGGGTGCATCAAACTTCACCGCCACGGGCGGGCCGCTCGGCGCAGCCGGCGCCGCCGTCGGGCCGGCGCCGCCGTCGATCGGCGGATGGCCGGGCGGCAGCAGGCTCGAAGCAGAGGTCGGCGCCGCACCCGACCGAGAAGCGCCGCCGGGCTGGGCGTCGCCGCGCAGGGCGGCGATCACCGCGGCCTCATCCTGCGGCTTGGCGGCCGCGGCGCTGCTGGAGACGGCGGCGGTCGGCGGGCGATCGGCGTCACAGGCGCTGATCGCCATCGTCAGCGCCGCCGTCGTTGTCAGGAACCACATATTTCGTTGCATCAAACCACTCCGATTGCGTTCATTATGCACATTCGTACAGAAACTCATCGCGGCCGCCACAGGGCGGGCGTGTCGTCGACCGCCGCCTCGCCCTTGCGACGCAGCGGATCGTGGAAGTACAGGAATCGAGCGTAACCCTCGAAGCCGTGACAATCGACGCAGAGATTGGGCGACCGAAACTCTCGAAACAGATTGCCGCGAGCGCGACGCTCCTCGGGCGAAAGTGCGGCCCAATTCGCATCGCCGATCAATTCCGGCCGGCCGTGCGGCAGATGACAGGTGCGACATAGCAACCGCCCGTTGGACGACACCTGACCGGCCGCATCGAAGAGGGGCATCGCGCCGTCGCCCGTGCGCGTCGAGCTCATCGGCACGTCCGGGTGCGTCGCAATCCTCGGCGTCTTCGCGACACCGCCCGCGGCATGGCACGCGCTGCATGCGGGGTCCATGGTCGAGGTCGGGTCGCGATCCATCAGCGAGCCGCCGTGCGCCGCCAGCAACGCCCTCGTGGGCACGGCCGGACGCGGGCCGTGCTGTCGATGACACGGAGCGCAGGCGTCGGCGTCGAGGCCGGCTTTCGCCATCGCGTCGCCGCCGTGCGCCGTCGCGTGCAGCGCCGCCATGTCCGTATGACACGTGATGCACAGCGAGCCAAGCTGATTGGCTGTGGGAACGCCCTTGCGCAACAGCGACTTGGTGTCGGCGTGGGCGTGGGCGTTATGACAGGTATGACATTGCAGCTCGTCGCCGGGGCCCAGCGGCAGCGCCCGGACCACGGCTTGCATGTTGCCCTTCCGCGGATGAAGCGCGGCAATATCGCCTTCGCCGTGCCAGGCCGCCCCCGGGTGACACTGCACGCATGCCGCGTCGTTCCCGATCATTCCCGCGGCGTGGCCGGCGCGGAATAGCGTCCCTCCGTCGTCGGCGTGCGGTCGATGACAGGCCAGGCAGTCGCCACCCGACTCGCGCGAAGCCAGCGGCCAGTTCGCCGGCGACCGCGTGATGTCGTGCGGCCCGCCCAGGAAATCGCCATAGCCGATGTGGCAGGAGCGACACAGCAAGTTCGCCGGTTGCGCGAGAAAGCTGCCATGTTTGTCGTCGTGCGGGTTGTGACACTCGGTGCATGTCGCACCGCGATGGTTGATGCTGGTCAGAGCGTGTGACGCCGCGAGCTCGCCCTCGGCGTGACAGGTCGTGCAGCGCGCATTGGGGTCGTTTTCAAGGATCGGCAGGGCAGGGCGGGCGCGCTGATGAACCATATGGCAAGCGCTGCACGCGCCGGCCTCGCCCGCGGTCAAGCCCGCTCCGTTGGCGACGTCGGGTTGCATGACCTCGAAATTGTGCGATGTCGCCAGGATGGCGGTCTGCGGCGAATGACACTCGCGACAGGCCTCGCTGCCGGTCAACGGACGCCGCAGCAGGTAGTCATCGGTCGCGGGCTGGTGCATCGAGTGACACGAGCTGCACACCAGCTTCCCGCCCTCGCCAATCGTGCCATGGGAGGCCTGCAGGCTGGCGCGCTGCGCCGTCGACAGCGCGACGTCGACCGGGTGCAGCCCACGCTCGCGGCCCGCCGGCTCATCCGCCAGCGAATACTCCAGGTGACAACTCAGGCAGAGCTGGCTCTCGGAGCCCGACAAATCCAGCAGTAGCCGCTCTCTCCCGCCGTGCGCATTGTGGCAGGTCAGGCACGTCATCAGATGCCCGTCCTTGCCGGCATGCGCACGGGCCGCCGCGAGGTTGGCGGGCAGCGCCGCGTCGAGCTTCGCAAGGCGGTGACCGGCGTGTTCGGCGGAGCCGACATGGTCCGCGTGACATGCAATGCAAAGCTCGGCCGGATCTTCCTTGACTCGCAGAAACACGGCCCGAGCGATCGTCTCGCCCGCGCCGCCGCGCGTGTGCGCCGAGTGACACGTGCGACAGGCGATCCCGCCATCGACCAGAGGAAAATTCTTCGGCACATTCATGCCGGGCGTCGGCGTCATGCCCAGATCGTGCCCATGGCCGATCCAGACCCGCTCGCGCGAGTCGACGATCGAGCCGTCGTGGCACGAGAGGCAGTTCTCGCTCCGCGCCACCGCCGGGTCGTTGGCCGGGTTGCGCGGCGGCGAGAGAAGTTCAGTCGACTTACCCTCCACCAGCGGCGACATCCACTCCAGGTGACAGGAGGTGCACGTTCGCGGCTGGCGCGTCGTGTGCGGCGGCCCTGGCGGCGGGGGGCTGATCGAGCCATCGCGGCGGATCCCCACACGCACCACGCGCTCGGCGCCGAGCTCCGCGACGTAGAGATCGCCGCCGGCGTCGAAGGCCAGCCCGCTCGGAGTCTCAAAGCGCAGCGGCTGACCGCGCCCGTCGCGCAACACGCCGAGGCATTCGCCTGTCGCGCGAAAGATCTGAATCACGCCGATGCGGCCGTCGCCGATCCACACGTCGCCATCAGGCGCAACAGCCACGCCCTTGGGCCGATAGAGCTCGCCCAGCGCGACGCCGTAGCGACCCAGCGCCGCCGCCGCCCGGCCCCCGCGATCAAAGAGCTGCACACGCCCGTTGAGCACGTCGCTCACCAGCACATCGCCGCCCGCCCCGATCGCTAGCGAATAGGGATACTGCAACTGGCCCATCGCCATGCCGCTCGCGCCGAAGCGCGTCACCGCGCCGCTCGACAGCTCGCAGCAACCGATCTGGTCGGCGTCGTTATCCGCAAACCAGACCCGCCCGTGCGCCGGGTCGACCGCAATGTCGGTGATGTCCGGCGGGCGGCGGCCGTTCTGAGCCGGCCGAAACTCACGTTTTAGCTCTCCCGCCGCATCGAGCCCGACGATGCGGGTGTTGCCCGTGTCGGCGATCCAGAGCAGGCCGTCTGTCCCGAAGTCCACGCCGAGCGGTCGGTTGAGATCGAACTCGCCCGCCCGCGTCACCTGGCGAATCAACCCGCCATCGGGCCCAAACTGCAGCACGCGGTTGTTTACCCCGTCGGCGACGTAAATCGTCTGATCCGCGCCGACCGCGACATCGCTCGGCATTCGCATCGCGGGCGTGCCCGCCTGCGAAAAGACCGCTGCGATCTCGCCGGAATAGCGCGCGCTGCTTTGGGCCGAGACGGGCTGCAACAGCGCAATCGCGCTCGCCGCGCCGCACGCCGCCGCGCGCCACCCGGTTCGCGAACTTCGGCCAAGGCTACGGATGACCGCTCTCCTGCGCCGGCGCGACAAAGCCCGGCAGATAAAACGGTTCGCCCTTCATGATCTTCTCAATCGCCTGCATCAGCAGCGGCTGCGTCAGCGCCTCGACCCGCGAGCGCGGATAGCCGAGCTTGGCGAAGTCGATCAGCGAATTCGACGCGTTGTGGCAGTCGCTGCAACTGCGCTTCTCCGCCGCCCGCTGCGTATGCACCTGTCCGAGCAGCGCCTTTCGATCGGCCTCGGGCAGCTTGGCGCCTTCCGCCAGGTAGCGCTCGATCGCACGCTCACTGCGCTGGTGCGCCAACAGCGGCCCGCCCAACACGCCGCGCAGTGCCAGCTTCACGCCATATTCGCCGCGCATGTGATGCGGCAGGATCGCCGCGGCGGCTTCGAGGAACGATCGAAAATCGGGGCTATCGCCGCGAACCGCCCGCAAGTGCTGAATCACCGCGCTCATGTCGCGGGCCTGTGTCTGCGTGTTGGCCGTCTCCAGCAGGCTGATGATCTCTTTCCGCTGCGCATCGGCGTATGTGGATGGACTGCCCGCCTTTTCGAGCCAATCGAGAGCGCGCATCGCCGCCGGCGGCGCGCCGGCCTTTCCGTCGGCCAGGTTGTACCACACCAGGTCGAGCGGCTTGCGGTCGGTCTCCATATGACAAACGCCGCAATGCAGACTCGTCGCGTGCAGATTCAGGAACGCGCGGCTCTCTTTATTGCGATGATGCGGCAGCGGTCCATGGCAGCCGCCGCGAGTGCAATCGTTGAACGCGTCGGCCTGAAACCACGGGCCGAAGCGGTGATAGTGCGCCAGCGGAATCCGCGGATTCTCAGTAGCGCGAAAGCCCGCAAACGCCGAAGACGAGCGGCTCAATTCGGTCTCGCGCAGGGCCGGCAGATCGACCACCTGCGGCGGGCTCAGCGGCGAGAACAGCAGCGAATCCAGCAGATACCAAAATGCGAGGAAGCTCAGCCAGAGGATGACGCCGATCAGCGCCAGCGCGTATGCGCTCTGAAAAAGCGACCAGAGCGACCGCCGCAACGCGCCGACCCAGTTGCCCCGGCGGCGCGGCGGTGCGGTTTGCGGCGGTGCAGCAGGGGGGACGGGCGAAGCGGGGGAGGGTGAGGCGGAACCCGTGCTCATCAGACGCCCTCCCCAGCGACCAGGCGGCGGTCCATCGCGTCCGCCACCTCATGGACCAGATCGGCGTGGTTCTCCGCCAACTCCGCCGGCGTGGTATCGCCCGAGAGCGTCGCCAGCGAGAGCGGGAACACGTTTGGCTGAAAGATCACGTTGACGATATGCAGAATGCCGACGTGAATCAGCGCCAGGAAAGCCTCATACGTATGAGCGATCAGCGCCAGGTTCAGCACGCGGCCGCTGATGATGTGCGAGAAAAACTGCTCGCCCCACAGCAGAATTCCGGTCAGCCCCAGCAGGGCCGTGCCCCAGAAGACGCCGATGTATTCAAACTTTTCCTTCACGCTGAAGCGCCCGAAGTTCGGCCGCGAGCGGCGCAGAAAGAACAGGTACGCCAGCAGCTGAAACGTCTTCGCCATGTCCTGCTTCGACATCCACATCGGCAACCGTGTGAACGCCTGCAGCCAGCTCACCGATTGCCCCGCGGCCCGCGCCTCGCGACGGCGGCTGATCAGCGTGAAGCCGACGTAAACCAGGTGCGCGATCATGCCCGCCACCAGCGCCAGCCCGGCCCAGTGATGCAGCAGCCGCGCCATGCCCAATCCGCCGAACATGCCGATGAGCCACGCGGCCCAGTCGCGATCGGCGAACTTCATCGGAAAGCCGGTCAACACCAGCAGCGTGAAAAACAGCACCAGAGCCCAATGCTGAAGGCGCTGATTCACATCAAACCGCTTCAGCGCCCGACGACCCGCCGCCGACTCCATCAATTGCTCGGCGACCTGCTCGGT
>JALHOX010000145.1 GCA_022842805.1 Phycisphaerae bacterium
AACCTGCTGAACGACCGCGCCCCGGCGGCGAGCGGCCCCGCAGCCAACGCGCGCCCCGAGCCGGGCAACCCCGTCCGCACCGAAGGCGCTCGCCCCGCGAAGCCGGCGCAACCGCCTCCCCCGCCCGACCTGAACGTGCCCGATGCGCTAAACGAATACGCAATCGCGATGTTCGAAGGCGAGCTCGAAGAGGCCGAGCAACTCGCCGCCAGCCTGCGGCGCCACCCCAAACAGCTCAACGACGCCATCACGCGCATCACCGCCGACGAAATTCCCCCCTCGGCCCTCGAACACATTCCCCGACCCGTGCTGCTGGCGTTCTTCAAGCAGCTTCGCGGCGGTTGACCCGGGCTCAGGCTTTACGCTGCTCCCACGGTCCCGTGATCGCGTAGGTCCGGCCGCTGCCCTGCACATTGACGAATAGCGTCGAGCCGTCGGGCGAGAAGCACGAGCCCGCAAACTCAAAAATATCGCCCGCGTTCAGCGCCAGCTTGTAGATGCCACCGCTCGGCGTCACGCCCACCAGGTACTGGCTCCGCGGCCCATCCTCGCAAAGCACCAGATCGCCCCACGGCGAAACCGTCAGATTGTCGCAATTCTCCACCAGCGCGCCGTCATTCGGCTCGATGAATAGCTCGACCATCCCCGGCTGCTCGCTCTCGCGCGGCGTGCCCTCGAATGGGCTCGGCACATAGCGCCAGACCTGCCCCGCGCGAATGCGGCCGCCGTTCGTGCAGGCAAAGTAAACCGCGTCGTTGCCAAACCACATCCCCTCGCCGCGCGCGAACATCGCCGCGCCTGCCGCAACCGCTCGCTTGCGCAGGTCGTCCTCCGGCGATTCCACGTCGTCCAGATCGATCCAGCGAACGGCGACGCGCTTGTTCGCCACAAACGGCTCGGCCAGCGGCTTCTTGGTCTTGTCGTCGAGCCAGTTGCGCGTGTCGCGGCTCGGCTCGTCGCGAATCCCCAGCGCTTGCAGACGCCCGCCCGCCAGCAACTCGCCCGGCTTGTTGGGGACGTAGCGCGTGATGATCCCGTCGCCGACATCCTCCGTCTGATAGACCACGCCCGACTTCGGATCGACTGCGATGGCCTCGCGCCGAAAGCGGCCCATCGCCTTGATCGGCGTCGGCCGCGCGAGGCGAATCTCCGCGCTGGCCGCCACCTCAAAGGGATACCCGTGATCCTTCTCATACTCCTCGTCAGAGCGCTGCGTGTTTTCCTCGCAGGTGATCCACGAGCCCCACGGCGTCGGCCCACCGGCGCAGTTGTATTGCGTGCCCGCCAGGCTCAGAAAGTGCTTTTCGAGCTTCTTCTCGCGCGTGTTGTAGACCAGCGTCGTCGTGCCGCCGACGCAGGGCGTCTTGTTCCAGCCGCGGTCGTAGAGCGACTCGGGCGCGACTTTCGCAAGCAGCTCGTTGCCTTTGCCGAAGGGTCCCAACTCCGTCCACTTCGACAGCAACTCGTGATTGCGCACCAGAATCGTCCGGCCGTTCGGTCCGGCGAAGGCTGCCATGCCGTCGGGCTTGCCGGGCACCAACAGGCCATCGTCCATCTTTTCGCCGACGCGGCTGAACAGGTGATACGAAAACCCCTCGGGCAGATCGAGCAGCCCCTGCGGATCTTTCTTCAGCGGCCCAAAGCCCGGCGCGCTCCAGCCGTCGCTCGTCTGCATCTCAAGCGGCGCAGCGACCAGCCGCTTCAATCCATGAAACCCCAGCGTGACCGCGGCCGCAGCCTTCAGAAAATCGCGCCGAGAGGCGCCCGGCGTCGAAGACGAAATGTTTGCTGGTGACACGGCGGCACTCTCCATTTGCGGCCCGGAAAACCGGTCTAGCCCGCTCCCCGAATCATCGGCGACGGTCATTTCCACATGCGTCAGTCGGTTTGGTTGCGATGATATCAGCCCGGCGTGCGCAGCCATACCGCGACCCGGCCGTCGGCAGCCAGCGCGCGGATTCTGGCCCCGCCCGTGCCCGCTTCGCCGAGCCGGGAATATCATCTGTCACTGCGATGAATAACGGCGTAGACCCAACCGCGACGTGCGCCATCTGCGGGCGCGTCATTGACCGCAACGACCCGGCCCGGCGACATTCGCCGTTTTGCTCAAAACGATGTCAGCAGGTGGATTTGGGACGTTGGCTGACGGAGGCCTACACGATCGATCGGGATCTGACCGCGGAGGATCTGGGGGATTCAGATTCGCACCATGGGCCGGCCCGCGGGTAGCCGCCGGCATGGCGCGTCGGCCGGCATGGCGCGTCGGCCGGCCCGTCGCCGTCAATCCCGCGCGGTGCGCCGCTGCTGCTCGGCGTGGTGCTTACGCGCGTCGTCGCGGATATCGCGCAGCAACTCATTCATCGCCGCCATTTGTTGGTTCATTTTTCGCAGTTCGGCGATCATGTCGATCCGCTGGGCGCGGGCGTCGGCCAGTTGCGCCGGCGGATCTCCGCCTCCCGGGCCGTTGGCCTGGGCCAGCCACGCCAGCGAGACGCCGGCCAGAGCCAGCAAGACCATGAGCGGAACGCGACGGTTCTGATTGTTCATCTGGCGACTCCGAAATACCGGCGGCGGCGCGATCGCAGCTCGCTCTCGCGTCGCACGGCTCACCGAGCCGCGGCGCCGCGCCAAAAGCGCTTATCGGTGATATCCGGACGCGGAAAATAGGTCCGCCGCGCTTGCAAAAGCCCCGCTCCCCTCGATACTTAGCGTGAATGGAACGGAGCGCCGGAGCGACGCCGCTCGCCGCCGGAGCGTGGGCTTGCAGGGAGACTCGGATCGTGGCCAAACCAATCGTGGGTGTCGTGGGCGCTGGAGTTGTCGGTTCGGCGATGCAGAAGCTCTGCGGGCCCGAAACGGTCATGTACGACCCGTACCGGGCCGAATTCGCCGGCAACCGCGAAAAGATCAACGGCTGCGACGTGGTCTTTATCTGCGTTCCAACCCAGATGCGCAAAGACGGCACCTGCGACACCTCGATCGTCGAGGAGGCCGTCGGCTGGGTGCAGGCCCCGCTGCAGATCATCCGCTCCACCGTCACCCCCGGCACCACCGACAAGCTCCGCCAGAAGTACGGCAAGCGCGTCGTCTTCCAGCCCGAATATCTGGGCGAGACCACGGCCCACGTCTTCGGCACGATGGCCGAGCGCGAGTTCGTCGTGCTGGGCGGCACCACCGAAGACACTTCGATGGCGGCGGATTTTTACAAGCACTATTACAACGCCTATCTGCACTGCTACTTCTGCGACGCGATGACCGCCGAAGTGGCCAAGTACATGGAAAACGCGTTCTACGCGGTCAAGGTGACCTTCGTGAACGAGTTCTATGACATCGCCAAGGCGCACGGCGTCGACTTCAACCGCCTGCGCGAGATCTGGCTGGCCGACACCCGCATCAGCCGCGATCACACCTTCGTTTATCCCCACGCCCGCGGCTTCTCGGGCAAGTGTCTGCCGAAGGATTGCAACGCGATCGTGCAGTCTTCGCTCGCCAAGGGCTACGTGCCGAAGTTCATGCAGGCGACGCTCGCCATCAACGAGCACTTCCAGGCGCTGAACGGCCCGAAAACGGAGTTTTCCAGTGCGATTCGCAGCGCGCCGATCGTCGCCCAGGCCGACGCGGCGGCCCGCCGCAGCGAATCCGGAAGCAGCGCCGCCCATCGCTGAAAATCGTGTTTGTGTTCGGCACGCCGCGCGGTTAGAACCTATCTCACTTACACATCGCAAAGACACCGTGCGGCCGCTCGCCGTGGGTGCGAGCGAATCGCGCACGATGGATACCTCGAAAGACGAGGCGTCCGCATGAGCGAGAAGCAGATCAACGCCGTGATGGTCGAGAAGCAAGTGCTTCACGATCATCTTTTCGTTTTCAAGTTCAAGCCCGAGGGCTGGACGATCCCCGATTTCAAGCCGGGACAGTTCAGTTCGCTCGGCATCTTCAAGCCGGACTCGACCCCGGAAAAGCCCAAGCTGCTGCGACGGGCCTATTCGATCGCCTCTTCGCCCAAGGAAAAAGCGGCGCTCGAGTTTTACATCACGCTGGTCGACGAAGGCGCGCTGACGCCCAAACTGGCGGCGATGAACGTCGGCGATCGGCTCTGGATGGACCCCCAGCTCGACGGCCATTTCACGCTCGACCCGATTCCCCCGGGGCGCGATCTGGTTCTCATCTCCACCGGCACCGGCCTGGCGCCCTACATCTCCATGCTGCGCACCTACAACAAAACGGGCCGCTGGCGCAAACTGGTGATTCTGAACGGCGTGCGCGTCGCCCGCGATCTGGCCTATGTCGACGAGTTGAACCGCGCCTGCGCCGAAGACCCGAACATCCACTTCATCCCCATGGTCACGCGCGAGCCGAACTGGGGCGGGCGCTGCGGCCGCGTGAATTCGTTCTTCGAAGGCGACGAATATCAGAAAGTCGTCGGCGTGCCGCTCGACCCGGCGACCACCCACGTGCTGCTCTGCGGCAACCCCGACATGATCGACAGCATGCAGAAGTTTCTCGAGGAGCGCGGCTTCCGCGAATATCACCAGCGGAAATCGCCGGACGGAAACGTCCACTTCGAGCGCTATTGGTAAAAAGCGGAGCTATTCGCCGGCGACGGATGCGTCCCGTTCGCCGGCGGACTGGCCGCCCGCCGGCTCGATCAGTCGCATCATCCAAATCTCGTTCCCGCGCTCGTTGAAGCGGACGTCGGTCATGTACGCCCGCATCAGCATCAGTCCGCGACCGTGAGGCTTTTCGAGATTTTCGTCAAGCGTGGGGTCGGGCACCTCTTCGGGGCGGAAGCCGGGGCCTTCGTCGGCGATGCTGACGATGATCCGGTCTTCCCCCACGAAGTACTGCAGCGTCACGAACTTGGTGGCGTCGTTGCTGTTGCCGTGACGAATCGCGTTGACCAGCGCCTCTTCCATCGCCAGCTTGATCGCGAATACGTCGTCTTCGCCGTACCCCTGCGATTCCATCAGCGCCACGATGGCGTTTTCGGCCTCGCGCACGCGCTCGACCATGTTGGACACGCGCACGCGCGTCAGACGCGTTTGGGGCACCCCATATTCGACCGGAATGTCCATGCGCATTCGCTCGCGAGGAATCGGCGATAGCCCGCCAGTAGGGGACTAGAGGTCGGCCAGCGCGTCGTCGGCGGTCGCATGAATGCTGAACAACTTGTTCAGCCGCGTGATCTTAAACACTTCGAAAATCTGCTTGTTGATGTTCGCCAGCCGCAGCAGGCCGTTCTGCTCTTTCACGCGATTGTTCACCGTGATCAGCATGCCCAGCGCGGCGCTCGACAGGTGGTCGACGCCGCTGAAATCCAGCAGCAGCCGCACACCGGGCTCCGTCTCCACCAGCCGATTGATCTCCTCGCCGATCTCTTGAATCGCGAGCTCTTCGAGAATTTTTCGATCGACGAAGGAGACGATGGTCACGTTGTCCGACCGGCGGACCTTCAGGTGCGAGGATGGAGTTTCCATAATCTGGGCTGGTCTCCGCACGGGTGCGAGGCTGGCCGGCGACGACGGACGCATCCCAGTGAATGGAGGTTCACGGTCCACGCCCGGTCATCGGCTCGTTCGATCCAAGGGATTCTTAAGACGCGCCGCCCACCTGTCAACCAAACGCGCCACTTTCGCCGCGCCGGACTTGCGCCATCCACACCGATCGGCAACCGGGCAAGGCACGCCACCGCCGCTATCGGACCGCGACGCCGCAGCTCATCAACCAGGAACGCCCGCCTTCCATTCCCCGATCTCAACCCGCTGCACGAACTATCGCGCTTCCGGCCCCCCGGCGGGCCGTGCAAGACGGCCGGTTCCGGCCGAGGTGCGAGACCGGCGACCCCAGGCTCGCGTCACAAAACTCGATGGTCCCCCGTCTCACATCGGCGCCTCCGGCTCGGGTCGCTCTCCGTTTCTTAACACGGAGTGAATGTTGGAGAGCCGCATGCGAGGCGTGGGCGGCGATCGTCTCTGACCGCCGCCTCGCCCGAAATCCGGCGTCAGGGCTTGATTTCCAACGAAGCCACCTTGTCCCCGTCCAGCCCGAAGAAAAACCGAAGGGTCGCAGGACTGCCGGGGAAATTGCCGGTCAGCCGATTCGTGACGACAAACCTGCCCTCCTGATTTTCGCAGCCGAACAGTTCACTCGTGTACTGGTACTTGGTCGAGGCCTCCGTCTTCCAAGCCTGGATCGCCGCCCGGCCGTGGAATGAGTGTCCCTCATCCTTCACGACAGCGTGTTCCGTGAAGCACTGAGCGACCGCCTCACCGTCGCGCTTGTCGGCGTCGAAGTACGCAGCGATCGGACCGGGCAGATTGAGCGTCATGGCCGTCTCCTGATTAGAACCTTCGGAGCACCCGCTCCGTCGTTCTCATGGACCCCCGCGAATGGCGACCGTGACAACTCTTCGTGACGATTCTTCAATTCAGATCAAGCGCCTCTCGCAGACCGCCGCTTTCAAGGATGCGCCGCAGCCACGCAATCTGGTCTGAGGGTTGAAGGAACGGGTGATCGCGAAAGATGTCCAGATGCTGTCGCTCAACGACGTCCTCAATCTCACGGACCGTTTCCGGTGCGACATCCCGGACTCGCTGCACACGCAGCGGAACAAACATGAGGTTGCGGGGATCGACGTGCCCCGCTTCGATAAAGCCGCGGGTCTTCTTCGGGCAACGGCACGGATTGTTCTTGTTCACCAGGCCGCACTGGTGGTTCATGAAGCTGTGCAGATCGCGGCGAGCGCGAGCCAGACACTGCCGAAAGTTGTCGGCCGTCATATCCAACACATCAGCGCCCACCGCATCGCTGGCGCAGAGGACCGCGCCGAGTGTGAAAATGAGCCGCTGCTTGCGGTCCAGGCACAGCAACATGCCGATGGTGCAGCTGTTTTTTGTCTCTTCCACCAGAACCGGCAATTCCACCGGCATCGCCCGCGGATCGGGCAGGTCCAGATCCGGCGTGCCATTAATGGCGGCGCCGTAATCGGCAAACGTCGTCGCCCGCGTCTCCGCCCAGCGCCGCTTCATGTTGAGCACGTGGTTCGCGGCGATGCGATAAAGCCACGTGCGGAAAGCGCTTTCGCCTCGAAACGTGCTGAGCTTGGTGATGACTTTGATCAGCACTTCCTGCGTGACCTCTTCGGCGTCTTGCGGCCGGAAGACCATCCGGATTGCGATGTTGTAGATCCACGCCTGGTGTCGCAGCACCAACTGCTCGAGCGCTGCGCGGTCGCCGCCGATCACACGCTCGACCAAGACCGAGTCTGCGGCGTCGTTGTCCGAGAGTTCGGAGAAGGGATTGACCACGGTTTAGCTCCTGGGCCCGCGTTCTTCGACACCGCCGCTCGGCCATTGTGACAACTGCGTTTTGTCCGCGTGTGCACTCCTCAAGGCCGCAACGCGGCAGCGGCGCGTAAGTCCTTGCGAATACTGGCGATAACGAAAAAACCCCGAAAGCTCTCGCTCCGGGGTTCACCGTGAATCCATCGCTCGCGTCGTTCCACGACGCCTCTCAAAACTCCCCGAGTAGGACTCGAACCTACAAGGGGATTTCTGAAAACGCTACGAAACAAGGCGTTTCCGCGCTGCCGAAAACAGCGCGCGACCAAGGATGCGACCAAAAAATCGGCGTGAGCCGCGATTCCGGGGGCGAAAAGCCGCCCGCTCACCTTCCGCCCGCTGGCCAATCCCGACCGGCGAGCGAGGCCGATTCCGCTAATGCCGAGCCTCTGGCCGGGGCCGCGCTGGCGACGGCGCTTGCGATGATCGCGGGCTTGCCCTTGAGCGACGATGAGCGGGCTGAGGCGGTGCGTCGGCTGCTCGGGCGATAGGCCGACCGGCGAGGCGAAACGCCCGAAGACCGCCACACGAAGACCGCCACCCGCGACGTGGCGGCCTTTGAGACAACCAAGCGAGTTATCCCAAGGCCGCCAACCGGCTCGACTGTGGCGGCCTTGGGTGAACGGCTGGCGGCCTTCGGCGGCGTCGAGGGGATGGGGGCTGATTTTTCACCGAAGGCTCGACGGGACCGCCGGGCAACCCAGCACGAGAATTCTCGCGGAATTGGATTCCGTCGGCCTGCGAGCAAGCTCCTGAGTCCAGCCCCCATATCGCCGCCGTTTTGCTTCCGGGAGCCGCGCCGCTCGCGCCCGTGGGTCCTTCCGGCGACCCGGCGCGCACGCGGGCGAAAAGACGATTTATGTGAGCGATTTCACAAGTTGTGAATTTCATTGCAATTACGGCACCCGGCGTACAGTCCAGAAGCGTCGTCGGACGCCCGCGGGCGTCGACGTCTGATGCGAACGCCTTCACCGGGTCGTGGATTGGCTCGTTCAAGCGCCCGTGCTTGAATCACCTCGCCTGCTCGAGCCTGGGCCACCTGGTCCACATCAGGCGGACGTTCGTCCGATTCCACAGCGAATTCCCGCCAAATCAGGGGCTCGGCAATTGCACGATTCCAGGCGCAGTAAGGGGAGCACTGGTCGAAACACCGATTGTGGATGTCCCGGATCGGCACGGCGTGCGGTGCGAACGCCACCTTGGCGGGCTGCTGCGTCTCTACGCGCGCACAGCGGCCGGGCCGCGTCTTCGCCGGCGTGACCAACGTGCTATTTCGCGAGTAGTTGTGCGCGGGCGCGGGAAAAATCTGCGGCCAGGAGCGCGGCGCGCAGCGCGGCGAGGTGCGAAGGATCGCGAAGGATTGGGGGGTCGGAGTCGAGCGACCCAGCGTGAAGCCGAATGAGGCGGCTCCAGGGCAATCTTTCTGCATCACGCCTGATTATCGATTCGTAGCGTAGCGCCTCATCTTGCGACTTTCTTACCACTGCTTCAAATAGATTGCCTTGCTGCTGCTGGATTCGTGCCAGCAAGACATCGGGGGCGGGGTAGTAGCTGTAGATGCCCAACACCACAAAAGCGGCGATTGCGATTGAGGTTGCCCACGCGCCCGTTCGGGTGTTTGGGGCGGCATAGCTCGCGGCGAGCTCCGCGGCGGCCTCGGTGCGCGGGGCGGGCAGCGTGAGTTGCGGAAAAATGCGCAACACGAGCCCGAGCAACATCAGAGCGAGCAATACCAAGAGCGCCGCGCCCGGGCCGTTTTCCGCCAGACGGCCGCAACGATTCAGCACCGCTTCCGCCGGGGAACCGCTGCCGAGGTTGTACGGGCGCGTCAGAAAGTCGAAGGCGTGCGTATCTGGTTCGCCGCTAGTCACGTGGAGCATTCTGTTTCCCGCAGTGGCCGTGATCAGCGTGAGTCCGGTCGTGGCAAGCAGGAACACCAGGGCTGTTTTTGCTCGATACTGCCATAGAACCCACAATAGCGTGCCGACGGTAAGCCCGACGCCGGTGAGCAACACGCTGAAGATTAGTCCTGGCATGAGGCCGATGCGCAGGATATCCGAGGCGAGCGCGGCGCCGGTTTCCGGGTTGATGTATCCCGGGATGAATAGCAATGTGAGTTGCGCCCCCCGTCCCCATGACGCTTCACCCATCAGATTTTCAAAGAACCCGGCGGGTAGCAGCGTCGCCATCGCTCCGGAAGCGAGCGTTGACGCCACAACGATGAGCCCGAAAGGGCCCGCGAGGTGCGCGGCGGCCGTGTCCAGTGCCAGCTTCAGGCGTGCGGCAGGCCCGCCCGGGGTCTGGAGAAACTCGCGGGGGGGCGGCTCGGCGCGGCGGGTAAGCCCGCAAAGTGCGCCGACAAGAATCGCGACCAACACTTTTACACCGAGCGCCCAGCCAAACGGGGCGACTCCAAGCTCTGACATCGCATATCCGAATGACCAGGGGTTAAAGCAGGGAGACGCCAGCACGAACGAGAGCACGACGCCCGTGCGCAATCCCGCGCGGCGAAGCTCCGCGGCGATCGGCAACACACCGAGTGCACAGTCGGGAATCAACATACCCAGGCACGCACCGCGCAGCGGCGCGAGGCGCGAGCCTTCGCCGAAAAGCGCGCGAATGCGAAGGTCTCCCAGCAATCCGCGCATGAAGCCCGCGCAAAGAAGGCCGGAAAGCATTGTCGGAGCTGCCTGAATCAGGCTCTCTCCGCACCGCAGAACGAA
>JALHOX010000146.1 GCA_022842805.1 Phycisphaerae bacterium
GGTGGTCTTGGCGTCGCCGAAGAGCATCGAGCGATCGACCTGGCGCAGCAGCTCGGCGGCGCCGCCGTGGTCGGTGGGGAAAAAGCTCATGGCCTCGCGCGGGATGCCGGCGGCGGCGTAGGCCTCGATGACGCGCAGCGGCGTCCACGGCTCCTCGCGGCCGGGTTTGAGGGCGATCGGGGCCTTGAGGCAGATCGCGGGGATCCAGAGCGAATGGACGCCGGGCGAGTTGCTGGGCAGCACGGCGCCGAAGACGCGACCTTCGCGGAAGTAGCTGAGCATGCGGCCGTCTTGCAGGGCATAGCCGCGGTCGAGCACGTCGTAGGCCATGCCGCGCGTCAGGCCGGCGAGGATGGTCTCCATGTCGTCGAAGATGCGGAAGATTTTGGCGGCGTTGGTGCGGCAATAGCTGATGGGGCTACCGGTGGTGGCGGAGAGGCCGGCGACATAGTCGTCGAAGGTCTGCGATTGATCGCCGCAGGGGAGCGTGCCCTTCATGAAGAGCTCGCCGGCGCGTTTGGCGATTTTGACGAGGTCGGGCACGCGGAAGGATTCGAGGATGGTGGAGCGCTCGCGCATGCGCTGGATGTCGCGGGCGACGAGGCCGCTGTTGGCCTGATGGACTCGGGCGATCGGGACGCCGGTGGCATGATGGCGGAGCTCGATCTGCTCGGCGGCGTGATAGGTCTTGCCCAGGCGGAGAACGGGGATTTCGATCATGTCTTTGTGCTCTCGGCAAATCATCCGTGCCGGGGCGGCCTGGCCCGCGGCGTTGAGCGATGAGTGTAGCTGCCCGTTTGGCGGCGACGCGGGAATCGATCGGCCCGCCTATACTTCCGCCCGGAATCGTCGTGGATCGAAGTTCTGGCGCGGGCGGCCCGGCGGGCCTTGTCCGCAGGATATTTGCCGCATGCTGTTGACCGATGTACTTACGCTGGAGCGCGTCCGCGTTCCGCTTCAGGCGACGGACAAGCCGAGCGTCATCACCGAGATGGTGGATCTGCTGCACGCCACCGGCGGGCTGACCGATCGCGACGCGGCGCTGAACGCGGTCTTTGCGCGCGAGAAGGACCGCACGACGGGCATCGGCTACGGCCTTGCGATTCCGCACGGCAAAACGACCGGGGCCAAGCAACTGGTGATGGCGGCGGGCAAACCGGCGAACCCGCTCGAGTATCAGAGCCTCGACAACCGCCCGGTCACCTTCATCGTCATGCTCGTCAGCCCGCCCGATAAACCAGCCGAGCATATGCAGGCGCTGGCGAAGATCGCCCGGCTCATGAACATCGAAGAGTTTCGCTCGAAGATTCGCCTGGCCTCGACGCCCGAGGCGCTCTATGCGGCGATCCGCGAGCACGACACGCCCTGAGGCGTGAGGGCGAGGGGCGTCTTGCGAACGCAGTCCGCACTCCCCATCCGCGGCAGGTGCGCCTACGCTACGCGGGGCATTCAACGGGGCCCGAGGAGTATTCGTGATGATTCGGAATCGGTGGGATCGACTGGGTTGCTTTGCGTCGGCGTCGGTTGCGGCGTGTGCTCCGCTGCTCGCGGCCGACTCGACCGGCGTGGCGGCGAGCGATGAGCAGGCCAAGACCGAACAGGCCGCGGCGCTGGCCCCCTACTTCGGCTTTCGCGACCTGCAGATTTACAAGCTGCAGCCGTCGATTTCGGACTTGCGGGCGGCCGACCTGAACGGCGACGGACGCAACGACCTCTGCCTCTGGAATCAGTACAAGAACCGCTTCGAGGTCTTCTATCAGCCGGCGGCCGGCGCGGTGGCCGCGCCGGTGCGGGCGGCGAGCGAGCGCAACGATTTGCTCGATCGCGGGCCGCTGCGCAGCACGCCGATCCCCGTGGCGTACAACGTGGCGGTGATGGAGATTGGCGACGTAACCGGCGACAAGCGGAATGACATCGTCTTTTTCGGCGAGCCGAAGGAGCTCGTCGTGTTGGCGGGGCTGGCAGAGGGCGGATTTGCGCCGCCGAGCGCGGTGCGCGTGCCCGATGGCGCGCCGCGGCCCGCGACGATGGCGCTGGGCGATTTCACCGGCGACCAGCGGACCGACATCGCGATGTTGGGCGACGAGCAACTGCTCATCTTTGCGCAGCAATCGGACGGTCGGCTTGCCAGCCCGCAACGCATCATTCACACGATCACCAATCCGCTCATCATGCTGGCGGCGGATGTCGACGGGGACGGTCGCAGCGATCTGGCGATCTCCGCCGATGATGAGCAATACGGCATGTTTCTGCTGTTGCAGCAGCCCGAGGGCGGATTTGGGCCGATTCGTCGCGTGCGAATCCCGAAGTTGCGCAGCGTGACCTTTGCTGCGCCCCGCGAGGGCGAGCGCGGGGCCGATCTGTTCTCGATCGAGCAGGTGAGCGGACGGCTGCTGCAATACCACTGGGAGACGCCGGCGGGCAGCGGGTCAAGCGAGTGGCCGCAGCGGATTCACACGTTCCCCTCGACCACAAAATCGAAGCGGCAGCCGCTGGCGATCGGCGATATCACCGGCGACGGGCGGGCCGATGTGGTCAGCGCCGCGGCCGAGGGCGCGCAGCTGTTCCTGGTCGAAGAGACCGCAGCCGGCCTGAAGGCGGCGAGCGCCCATCCGAGCCTGCTGAAGGCGAGCGATCTGCAGATCCTGCCGGCGACGGGCGATAAACCCGCGACGATCGTCATCACGAGTCCCGAAGAGAAGATGGTCGGCGAGGCGCGATACGAGAACGGGCGCATCACCTTTCCCACGCCGGTGCCGGTGCGCGGCAAGCCCTTCACCGCGGCCTATGGCGGCGAGGCGGCGGGCGGGCCGACGACGCACCTGGCATACGTCGCCAAGGATGACAAAGACTTTGAGATCGTCGTGCGGCGGATCGACGATGTGAAGGAGGAAAGCGCGGCGAAGATCAAGCCGGTCGGCATGAAGGACGACCCGGCGATGATCCGCTTTTTCGACATCAATCAGGACGGCAAAAACGACCTGCTGCAGTTCGTGAAGTTCTCGCCGTTGCTGGCGTTTCTGCAGACGGACAAGGGCTTTGAGCAGTTGCAGGGTCCGGCGGCGCGCGAGGGGCTGGTGCGCGAGGCGCCGATCGAGGGCATGGCCTTCGGCGATGTCGACGGCGACGGCAAGATTGAACTGCTGCTGGCGCAGAAGTCGTTTGTGCGAGCGTTGCGGATCACCGACGGCAGTTGGACGGTGGTCGAGCAATTCAATCCGCCGCGGGCCGATTCGGAGCTGGCGGGCGTGAGCGTCGCGCCGGCGGCGAGCGGCAAGCGGCCGACCGTGCGGTGCTATGACCGGAAGCGTTCGGAGCTGCTGACCTTTGAGCCGGGCGAAGCGGGCGGATACGCGCTCAGCGACACGCAGAGCGTCTCGGCGCTCGACCTGATCGGGATGGCGGAGCTGGTGACGCCGGGCGAAGCGAGTGCGTCGCGGCGCGTGCTGCTGATCGACGCCAACAAGATCGTCAGCCTCGCGCCCGAGCCGAGCGCGAAGACCTTTGTCATGCAACACAGCTATGAACACGAAAAGCCCGAGGCGTTTTTGGCCGATTCGGTGATCGGCGATTTGAACGGCGATCGCGTTCGCGACGTGGTCGTGCTCAATCAGAGCCAGGCGGGGGTGGATGTGCTGACGACGATGCCCGACGGCAATCTGGCCCGCGCGCTGCGATTCCAGGTGTTTCAAGGCAAGCGCTTTGCCGAAGCGCCCGATGGCCGCGGCGAGCCGCGCGAGGCGATTATCGCCGATGTCACGGGCGACGGCGTCGATGATCTGTCGATGATCGTGCACGATCGGTTGTTGATCTATCCGGGAATGTAAGCCGCGGGCGCGGTGCGGGTTGAGACGCCGGGATCCGGCGAAGATGAGATGAACGAATGTTGGAAGCCCTGACGCACCGCGCGTTTTTCACCTTCGAGCTGCCGATCCATCGGCTGGAGAAGCCGCCCAAGATCGACGGGACGCTCCG
This sequence comes from Phycisphaerae bacterium, assembly GCA_022842805.1. GTDB lineage: Bacteria > Planctomycetota > Phycisphaerae > UBA1845 > Fen-1342 > JALHOX01. Next base: position 3,976 of record JALHOX010000146.1, read on the forward strand.
GGGCTGGAAGCAGCGCTATCAGTTGCCCCGGCTGCACGATATCGACGCCGACGCGGGCGACGGGCAACTGGCGACGGTCTACGCCGGCTGGCACCCGACCGGGCTGTACATTGCGTTTGAGCACACCGAATGGCTGGGCCAGCCCGAGTGCGACCCGGTCAATTGGTGGAAAGGCGACGGCTACCGCATCTGCATCGACACGCGCGACGCCCGCGACATCCGCCGGGCGACGCGCTTTTGTCACTTTTTCTATGCCATGCCTGCGGGCGGCGGCCGGAATCGCAGCGAACCGGTGGTGAAGCTGCACACGATGACGCGGGCCAAGGAATCTCCGCCGCCGATCGACGATTCGCAGATCGAGCGGGCGGTGCATATCGAGCGGAATTACCTCGCGATGGAGATCGGCATCCCCGGCGCCTGCCTGCACGGGTGGGACCCCACCGAGCACGCGCGCATCGGCTTTTTTTACAAGGCGAAGCTGTCGCGCCGCGGCGGACAGACCCTGACTGTCGGCGATGAAATGGGCTGGAACGTCGACCCCAGCACCTGGGCCACGGCGGTGCTGACGGGCGAGTGACGAATTCGCTCCGGGGACGCTATTCTTCTCCGCGCCCGGTTGGAACGGAATCATCAAAATTCGTCACTGAGTCTTCGCAAGGATGGGAAGATGATCGCTCGCTTCGCGCAACCGCTCTCGCTCGCCGCTCTCGCGCTGCTCGCTACGTCCATGCTCATGCCGGGCTGCACGCAAGGCAACGGCGGCGTCGGCGACGGCAAACCCACGCACCCGCAAGCCGCCGGCAATGTGCTGGCGATGAACCGTCTGCCCAAGCCGGTGCGCGGCGTCTGGGTGGCGCGGTTTCATTACAAAACAGCCGAAGACGTCGTGCGCGTCATCGATCAATGCGCTCGGCTGGGCTTCAACACCGTTTTCTGGCAGGTGCGCGGGCAGGGCGCGGTCTGCTACCCGTCGCAGATCGAGCCATGGGCCGAGACCTACGACTTTCAGTCGCCGGGCTTCGACCCGCTGATGTTGGCGTGCGACGAGGCGCATCGTCGCGGGATGCGGCTGGAAGCGTGGATGAATGTGATGCCCGGCTGGAAGGGGCCGCGGGCGCCCGCGCCGCCCAATCAGCTCTGGAACGCGCACCCCGACTGGTTCCTGACCGACGCCCGCGGACAGCGCCAGCCGCTGGGCGAGTTTTACGTGATTCTCAACCCCGCGTTGCCCGAAGTGCGCAATCACATCGTCTCGGTGGCGCAGGAGATCGCGACGCGCTATCCGGTCGACGGCATTCACTTCGACTATGTGCGCTACGCATGGGACACCGAGCCGCAGGCGCGGAACATTTACATGCGCGATCCGCGCACGCTCGACATCTATCGCCGCGAGACGGGTCGCGGCCCGGATGATGATGTGGCCGCGTGGGACGCGTGGCGCGCCAACCAGATCACGCGCATTGTGCATGAGACGCGGCTGATGCTGGATCGCGTGCGGCCGCAGGTGGCTCTGACCGGCGCGGTGTGGCGCAATCCGCAGCTTGGGTACGGCAGCTATCTGCAAAACGCGAGCGCCTGGCTGCGCTCGGGGCTGATGGATGCGATCATGCCCATGGCCTACACCGCCAAGCCGCAGCAGTTTGATTCGGACATTGCTATGTATCGCAGCGCGGCGCCGGGCAAGCGGGTCGTGCCGGGGATCGGGGCATATCTGATCAAGGATGCGGGAGCGTTTCGGGCGGAGATGGCGAGCTGCGCGAACGCGGGCGGCGACGTCGCGATCTACGCCTATGAATCGGTCGCGCCGCCGGGCTCCGCCAAGGACGGCCCGCAGCGCGAGATGCGCCGCGCCATCCTCGGCGAATTCTTCGGCCCGCGCCCGCGCGCCCAGTAGCGCCTATTGCTCCGTAGCAGCCATTGCTTCGTAGCGGCCTGCGGCTCGCAGGCCGACGAACGCTGCGAGAGATGATTCAAAGACGTGCCGCCGCGATCACGGCCGGCGAGCGCCGGCCGCTACTGCACGGTCGATCGGTTCGCCATGAGTCGCCGATAGAGCTCGTCCAACGCCTGGGTCATCACGCGACGATCGAATCGCGCCAGGCATAGCTCGCGACCGGCGGCCCCCATTCTCGCTCGCGTCTCCGGCGAATTCGCCAGGGCCAGGATCGCGTCGCCGAAAGCGGCCAGTTGGTTGAGGCCGATCAGCCGCCCGGTTTCGCCGTCGCGCACCACTTCCGGCGTGCCGTCGATGTCGAACGCGACCACCGGCACGCGCATCAGGAGCGCCTGCACGACGACTCGCGGCAAGCCCTCCCATTGCGACGTGTGGGCCACGATGTCCATGCCCGCGAGTTGCCGCGCGACCTCCGCCGGCGGCACGAGGCCGACCAGCGTGGTCTTGTCGCGCAGCCCCAACTCGCCCAGGCGCTGCTCATACTCACTCCGCTGCGCCCCGTCGCCCACCCAGACAAAGCGCAGCCGCGGCTCGACCGCCGCGAGCGTGTGCATGATCGGGATCAGTTGCTCGTAGCCCTTTCGCCGAAAGAGCCGGGCCACGGCGCCGATGACGATGTGTTCATCGCCCACGCCCCACGCGGCCCGCGTCGCGGCGCGGTCGTGCCGCGCGGGGTCGAAGTGCTCGACTTCCATGCCGGAATAGATGGTGGAGAGTTTGTCGCGTTCGCAGACGCCTGCGGCGAACATCTGATCGCACATCGCATCGGCCACGGCCACGATCGCGTCGCTGAACTTCGCGCAGTGCTTTTCGAGCCGACGATAGAGCTCGCGCACGGGCCAGGGCTGCGTGCGATTGAAGCTCATGCCGTGGACCGTGTGGACGATGTGCGGCACCCGCGCCGCGCGGGCCGCCTCGCGCCCGAGGATGCCGGCCTTGCTGCTGTGGGTATGCACGATGTCGGGGCGGATGGTGCGATAGACGTCGATCAGTTTTTGGCGGCAGCGCCAATCGCTGAGTGGGCGAATCGCCCGCACCAGTTCGGGCACCTCGATAAACGCATAGCCGCCGGCCCGCACCCGGGCGAGCAGCGCCCCTTCGGGTCCGGTGGTCGGGCCGCTGATCAGCGTGACGCGATGGCCCAGCTCGTGCAGCCCCTCGCAGGAGAGCACGGTGTTTTCCTGCGCCCCGCCGATGATCAATCGCGTGATGACGTGGCAGATGTGCATGTCATTCGGCGGTGGCAAAGCGCCCGGCGGGGCGAAGACACGGCGCGCAGCGCCGTGGCACACGAAAACGCACGCGCGTCAGATCTGAACCCCGCCCCGCCATCAGAACACGTACATCTTCATGCAAAACACGCTGCCGCCGGACTTCATGAACTCCGACGTGTCGACCTCCTGCACCTCGCAGCCGCGCTTGCGCATGGCCGCGACCGTGATCGGGTTGTTCTCCTGGATCACGATTTTTCGCCCGAAGATCGAGCAGGCGTTGCACGCCATGCCCTTGAGCGCCTCCTCGTCGGGGCACTCGATGACATGCTCAAACACGGCCCGGACCAGCTCGACCCCCTCCGGGGCAAGGCTCGGCGCGTGAATCAGCGCCGTTTGTTCGTCGATGGCGCAAAAGCAGGTGTCCAGGTGATAAAACACCGGCGATCTGAGCGCCAGCCGCAAGACCGGCACATCGAACAGATCGCTCAGCCCTTCATACGCTTCGGGCTGCGTGCGATAGCCGTGGCCGCCCCAGATCAGTCTGCGGCCGGGGTGCCAGATCGCGTCGCCGCTGCCTTCCAGGCGGATATGGGCGGGAAGTCGCTCAATCTGGTAGCCGTTGGCGGTGAACCACTTCTCAAACGCGGGCACCTCGCGCTGGCGCGAAGGGTGAGTCATGTTCGAGAGGACGCAGAGCTTTTTGCCATCGGCCCGCGGTCCGACGAAGGTCTGATTGGCGCAGAAGACCATGTCTTCGCAGTCGGCCAGCGGCTCGATCATGGCCACGTCGATGCCGCTGGCGGTGAACGCCGCCAGCACCTCATCCCATTGCTCGCCGGCGCGGGCCGCGTCGACCCGGCCGACGTTGCCTTCCATGTGAGGATTTTTGACGTCGACGACGCTGAAATACTGCGGCGGACACATCAGGAGCCTGGCGGGATGGGCCAGACGCGGGCAGGATTCGAGCAATCCCCCGGGCAGATCGGCGGCTTTGTCAAAGACACGCGGCATGCATTGGACCTGGCGCTGAGTGGGCGGCGAATCGCGAGCGAGCCGCGCGACCCGACGGAGGACTAGACATCCGGCTCGCAGGTAACCGTCAGGCGGACGCTTTGAAACTGCTCGCAGTATAGCTCGGCCCGCTCCCGGTGCGTCAGCAACAGCACGCTATGCCCCGTTTCGTGCGCCTCGAGCGTCTTTTTGACGGCTTCCTCGATATCGAGCGGGGTGAGTCGGATAATGCTCGTGACGACGTGCTGCATATCGTTCACATCGTCATTGTGCAAAATCACCTTGTAAGGCGGCAATCGCTCGACCTTACGCGAGGTGGATACAGCGGGAAGTGTGGCGGTGTCTGACATCTTTTGCGTGAAGACGGATGATAACCGCAAACTATTCGCAACGGCACGGTGCGGCGGGGTCGGGCGGCTGGCCTTCCGCCCGGTCGATCCGATAGAACAAGAACCATGGCTCAACTTTCCTATCGCACCGCCGGCGAATCGCACGGGCCGGCGCTCACCATCCTGATCGAAGGCTTGCCCGCGGGCGTCGGCATCGACACGGAGCTGATCAACGCCGAACTGACGCGGCGCCAGGGCGGCTATGGCCGGGGCGGGCGGATGAAGATCGAGCGCGATGCGGTCACGATTCTGAGCGGCGTGCGACAGGGCCGCGCGATCGGCTCGCCGTTGGTGTTGCAGATCGTTAATCGCGACTCGCGGATCGACGAAGCGCCGCCGGTGCATCGCCCGCGGCCGGGGCACGCCGACATGGCGGGCGCGATCAAGTGGCTGACACCTGATTGTCGCGAGACGCTGGAACGGGCCAGCGCCCGCGAGACGGCCTCGCGCACGGCCGCCGGCGCGGTCGCGAAATGCCTGTTGCGCGAGTTTGGGATCGAGGCGGTGGGCTTTGTGGCCGAGTTGGGGCCGATTCGGGCCGTCGTCGCGGATGGCGAGACCGGTCCGGCGCTGCGGTCGGCTCGGGATGCGAACGACGTCTATTGCCCCGATGCGAGCGTGGTCGACGCGATGATGGCGCACATCCGCCAGGCCAAGATCGATCAGGATTCGGTGGGCGGCATCGTCGAGACGCGGGTCTTTGGCGCGCCGATCGGCCTAGGGTCGTGCTGGAGTTTCGACCAGAAGCTCGATGGGCGATTGATGCAGGCGGTGGGCAGCATTCAGGCGATCAAGGGGGTTGAGATCGGCCTCGGCTTTGACGCTGCCCGACGGCCGGGCAGCCAGGTTCACGACGCACTCGATTTTGATCCCGCCGGTCGCGATGAGCCGCATCTGGGTCTTGTTCGGCGCAGCAACCGCGCCGGCGGGCTGGAGGGCGGCATGACGAACGGAATGCCGATCGTGGTGCGGGCGGCGATGAAGCCGATCGCGACGCTGCTGCAGGGCATGGACAGCGTGAATCTTCTGACCTTCGCCCCCGAGCGCAGCGACTATGAGCGCAGCGATGTGTGTGCTGTGCCCGCCGCCAGCGTGGTGATGGAAAACGTGGTGGCCTTTGAGATCGCGCGGGCGTTTGTGGAGAAGTTTGGCGGCGACACGCTCGACGAGGCGCGGGCGGCGTACTCAAGCTTTATGTCGACGGTTCGCGCGCGGTTCGGCGGAGGGCGATTGAACGCTTGATCGGCCCCCCCCACTCACCACGTGAGCCAGCCGCTCGCGCTCAGCGACCGTAGCCCGAAAAGCGATAGGCCATCACAACCAGAAACGCGATCCACGCGAAGTAGATCAGGCCCCAGAAGAACAGGCTCGCGCCGGAGCGCGGCTGCTGCGCGCCAAAGGGGCGCGGGTTCGAAGGGTCGGCGTCGGGCAGGGGCGTGGTGGTCATTTTTTCTTTCCGGGTTCGGGCGCCGCTGCGGCGCTCTGGGGCTTCGCGGGCGGCGGGTC
>JALHOX010000147.1:0-9569 GCA_022842805.1 Phycisphaerae bacterium
CGCCCCGCCGCCGATCATGATGGACTACTACCGCATGCTGGCGGACCAATTCGCCATCGCGGATCCGCATGTGCCCGCGGGCTCGATCGTCTGGCTGGGAGATTCGATCACCGACTTCATGCGGATCGACGATCTGGTCGAGAGCGACCGCGCACTCGTGAATCGCGGCATCTCCGGCGACACGACCGCCGGCGTGCTGGAGCGCATTCGCCGCGGTTTTCCCGCCGGAGCGGCGGCGTGCGTGCTCATGATCGGGCACAACGACCTGGCGCGCGGGGCCGATCCGGGGGCGACGGCCGATCGCGTCGGCGAAATCTGCGCGATTTTGCGCGAGCGACACGGCGTGTCGCGCGTGCTGGTGGAGGGCATGCTGCCGTCGACACGCGTGCCGCCCGAGCGCGTCACAGCGCTCAATCTTGCCGTTCAGGAGCGGATTCGCGGGCGAGACGGTTGCCGCTGGATTCAATTGGACGATAAAACTCCGGGCCGATCGTGGGACGCGCGCGCGTATTGCGACGGCGTCCACCTCAGCGCCGCGGGTGTGCAGCAGCGTCTGAGGCGCGAGTTGCAGGAACTGCGCGTCGAAGTCCCGGAGGCCGCGCTGAAGCTGCGCGAGGCCGCTAATCCTTAGGGTAGAAAGCCCCGAACCAAGGCATGTTTTTCAATTCCTGGGCGTTCGCGGTCTTTCTGCCGACGGTGCTGGCGGTGTACTTCACGCTCAGCCACCGCGCGCAGAACGTGTTTCTGCTGCTGGCGAGCTACGTGTTCTACGGCTGGTGGGACTATCGCTTTCTGGCGCTGCTGGGGTTCTCGACGGTTCTCGATTATTACCTGGGCAACTGGATCGCCGCGGCCCCGAACAAGGCTCGCAAGCTGACCTGCATTACCGTGAGCTGCGTCGCGAATCTGGGGTTCCTGGGCTTCTTCAAGTACTTCAATTTCTTCGTCGACTCCGCGGCACGCGTCCTGGAAGCGGTCGGGATCGAAGCGCACATGCCGACGCTGCGAATCATCCTGCCGGCGGGCATCAGCTTCTACACGTTCCAGAGCATGTGCTACACGATCGACATCTACCGCGGGCAGCTCAAGCCGGCGCGGACATTGCTCGATTTCGCACTCTATGTCGCCTTTTTCCCGCAATTGGTTGCCGGCCCGATCGAGCGTGCCACGACGCTGCTGCCGCAGGTCGAGGCGCCGCGAACGGTTAACAACGACCAGTGGCGCACGGGCTGGTCGCTGATTTTGATCGGCATCTGTCGCAAAGTGGCGATCGCCGACAGCGCGGCGCTGATCGTGAACGAGATCTTTCCGAAGGCGGAGAGCGAAGGCTCGTTTCAACTGCTGATAGCGCTCTATCTGTTCTCGATCCAGATCTACGCCGACTTCGCGGGCTATTCCGACGTGGCCCGCGGGAGCGCCCGGCTGATGGGTTTCGAGCTGATGCGGAATTTTGAGCACCCCTACTTTTCAACCAGTATCACGGAGTTTTGGCGGCGCTGGCACATCTCGCTCTCGACCTGGCTGCGCGACTATTTGTACGTCCCGCTGGGCGGAAACCGACATGGCCACTTCATGACCTATCGCAACTTGTTTCTCACGATGCTGCTGGGCGGGCTGTGGCATGGGGCGAGCTGGAACTTTGTGATCTGGGGCGGACTGCACGGCGTCTATCTGGCGATCCACAAGCTGATGCTGGGCGATCGCAGGCCGGCGGCAGATAATCGCATCCGCACCATCGGCGGCGTGATCCGAAACATCGTGCCGTGGTTCATCACGTTGAACCTCGTGGCGCTCTCGTGGATCTTCTTCCGAGCGGAGACGTTTGACGGTGCGTGGCAGTATTTGAGCGGGATCTTCGCATTTCGCGGCGAGATCGACCTGCGTCCGGTGAAGTACCTGCTGGCCTGCACCGCGATGCTCGCGATCATCGACATCCCCCAGTATCTGAGCGGAATACACACCATCTGCACCCGCTGGGCCTGGTGGCTCCGCGGCGCTTACTACGCGGCGCTATTCCTCGCGATCTGCTTTTTCCGAAGCGAAGGCAATGTCCCATTCATCTATTTTCAGTTTTAGCACACTGCGGCTGCGGCCGCCGTGGATCGGCGCGGGCCTGGGCCTTGCGCTGCTGCTGATCGGCGGAGCGGAGCTGACGCTGCGCCTGCTGGGCGACCGCATCGGCCAGCCGCGGCTATGGGGCGACGGCGAGACTTCGCTGAAGGTTGCGCAATACGGACGGTTTGTGCGAGAAAACGGCGGGGTCGACGTGCTGATCGTGGGCCCTTCGTACGCCTCCGCCGGATTTGATCCGCAAACGATGCGGGCGGCGATCGCGGAGCGCCAGGCGACTTCGATGGAGCAGACGCCGCGAATTTATAACGCGGGGCTGATGGGGCGCGACTATCCGGTATCGGCGTTCATGCTACGGCAGGAGTGGCTGCGAAACGCGAAGCCGAAGCTGATCCTGGTCGGCGTCGGGCCGATCTGTTTCAACGCGTCGGGAAATCCGCTGGTCCGCAACACGGAGGAGTTTTATCTCGCTCCAAAGCCGCTGGCGCTGCATGGCTCGGCGTGGAGCCGCGCGTGGCACACGCTGCTGGTCGATTATCTGTACCTCTACCGCTGTCGATGGCGCGGACCGAAACTCGACGAAGGTTGGTGGAACGGCGAGAAACTGCTTGAGCCCGACGGATTTCATCCGCTCGGAGGCGTCTATGACGAGGCCGAGAGAGGCAAATTGCGCAATCCGAAGCACATCTATCGCAATATCTGGCGCGACTATCGATTCGGCGGCGACTCGGTGGGCGCGATCGAGGAGATCGTCGCGCTGGGGAAGGCCGGCGGTGCTCGGACCGTGCTGATCGAAATGCCGATTCGTGAGGGTCTGTTTGAGTTTCCCGGAGACGGGCGGGCGGCGTACGCGGCGTATCGCGGAGAGATGGCCGCGCTGGCGGAGCGGCTGGGCGTGCTGTGGATCGACATGCAGTCGATCGCGACACTGGGCGACGCGGATTTCAAGGACACGGACCACCTGAACAAGACGGGGGCGGCGACGTTTTCGAAGATGGTGGTGGCGGAGCTATTCGGGCGGGGTGTGTTGCCGTAAATCGTCGCATGGACGAGCGCGCGGCCGGGACGGCATCAGGGTCCGACGCGAGGACCCTCATCGTCGATGGGCGATCAGAAGCCGCGTGGAATGGTGTTGGTGATCATGAGGATCAGCAGCACGGCCAGAATCACGCCCAACACGCTGCTCGGGCGGTAGCCCCAGTTGCGGCTGTAGTTCCAGGTCGGCAGTCCGCCGATCAGGAAAACGACCACCAAGATAGTCAGAAACAGTCCCACGATTGCGCTCCTAACGGGGTGATGCCGCGCGGCCGGGTTGCCGGCTCGCGGGCCACGGTTACTTCGACATCTTCGCGACGAGCTCGACCAGTTCCTGGTACATGGCGTCGGCAGCCACGGCGCCGTTGTTCACCGCCGCGCGGGTACAGGCCTTGAGATGCTCCTGCAGCAGCGTCTTTGCGACGACCTGCAGCGAGGCTCGGGCGGCAGTGATCTGGGTGATGATTTCCGCGTAGTAGCGGTCATCCTCGATCATGCGCTCGATTCCGTCGACCTGGCCGCGGGCCCGGCGGAGTTGGAGGATGTTGGCGGCCTTCGTCGCGGGGTCGACTCCCGCGGCGATACGTCCGGCCGCCGATTGATCCGCAATGCGCGGGCGTTTCGGGGGTTTTGAACCAGCGATCTTTCGCGCCATAGCCAATAGCCTCCGTGCCGGTGGCGAGTTGGGGTCAAGCCTTTGCGGGAACGGGATGGGCCGCTGATTTTGCGGAGACTGCGGCGGCGGTGGCGGCGGTGGCGGCGGGGCCGGCAGGCGCGGCAATAGCCGGAGCGGCGCTTTTGGCCGGATTGCCGGCGTCGGTGGAGTCGGCGGCGCGCAGCCCTTCGCGCGACTTGAAACCTGCGACGCCGAGGGCGGCGCGGGCGGCGTGGCGGCCGGCCTGATCGGCGCCGATGTGCGCCGCGCCGACCTTGACGGACTGGGTGGAGACGCCGGCGACGTTTTTCAGCACGCCGGTGACCTTTTGAATGCAGGCGTCGCCGGTCATTCCGTCGATTTCGAGCGTGCGATTGGCGAGGTTATTGGTTTCCATGAGGGTGGTCCTTTCGAGAACCGAGTTGTCCGCGGGGGCCTTAATACCCCCGGTGGGTATTAGTAGTATACGGGGGTAGGGTGTCAAAGGCAAGGCCGGATGGAAACGGGGAGCGAATCATGAATCGCGCAGCGCGATGTGAATCGTGAGGGAAAAGAATCAGAGATGGGGCGGCCCGACGGCTTGCGCCACGTAAGCGGGCGAGCGGAGTTGCGGGGCCGGACGTGTGGGCCCGCGGCGCTGCGCGAAAGCTCGTTCAGCGCCGCGTCAACGCCGCGTCAACGCACGTTGAAGTAGCGCGCCATCGGGTGATAGCTGATGACGGCGCTCGTGCTCTGCTCCGGCTCCAGCTGGAACTCGTCGCTGAGCTCGATGCCGATGCGCTCGGGCTGGAGCAGCTTCATCAGTTTGGCCTGATCCTCCAGCGCGGGGCACGCCGGGTAGCCGAAGCTGTAGCGGCTGCCCTGATACCCCTGCTGGAAGAGCTTGCTGATCTCGCGCTCATCGGCGCCGGCGACGCCCAGTTCCATGCGCACCTGCTTGTGCATGTATTCGGCCAGCGCTTCGGCCGTCTCGACGCCCAGGCCGTGCAGGTAGAGATACTGCTGATAGTCGTTGCTCGCGAACCACTGCCGGGCGACATCGCTCACGCGGCGACCGGCGGTGACGATGTGGAAGGCGACGACGTCGGCGACGCCGCTGCCGACCGGTCGCCAGAAGTCGCTCAGGCACCAATGCGGCGCCTTTTTCTGACGCGGGAAGGTGAAGCGCACCAGTTCGCGACCGACGGACTTTGAGCCGGCCTCAGGGGAGTAAATGATCAGATCGTCGCCGTCGCTGTTGCAGGGCCAGTAGCCGTAGACCGCCTGCGGCTGGAGGATTTCCTCGCGTTCGCAGCGGTTGACCAGTTCGCGATAGACCGGCCGCACTTCGCGGTCGATGTACTGCTTGAAGTCCTCTTTCGAGCGGCCGCGCTTGCGGAAGCCCCACTGGACCTGGAAGAGCATTACCTCGTTGAGGTAGCCGAGCGCGGCCTTGAGCGCGATCTTGTCGATGACGCGCGCGCCCCAGAAAGGCGGCACCGGCACGGGGTGTTCGTGGGTGATGTTGGAGCGCGGCGGCGAGACGGCGGGGCGCGACGGGACCGACGCATCGCGATCGGGGCCGCCCGCGCCATCGAGCGCGTCATCGTCGGCGATTTCCTTGAGGCCGTAGCGCTGCTCGAGCTCGACCGCGAGTTGATCCAGGTTGCGAGCCGCGAGCTTGCCACGGCGCTCCGGCGTGTCGTCGCTCCGCGCGGTGGCGGGCAGCGGAGCGGTGGTCGTGGTCGCCGGGCGCGAGACGGCTGGGTCTGCGCCCCGCACTGCGGCGCCGCCCGCGGCTTCCATCAAACCCGTGGCCGCGGACAACACCGAGGAATTTCCGCCGGCGATTTCGGCCATCAGGTGCAGGCCGTCGAAGGCATCCTTGGCATAGAAGAGCGGCCCTTTATAAATCGAGCGCAGGTCGCGCTCGACGTAGCCGCGCGTCAGCGCCGCGCCGCCCAGGATGACGGGCACATCGATGGCCTGCTCGTTTAGAACGTGCAGATCGTCGCGCATGACGAGCGTGCTCTTCACCAACAGGCCCGAGAGGCCGATGGCGTCGGCCGCGTGTTCGCGGAGCGCGGTGATGATGTTGCCGATGGGCTGCTTGATGCCGAGGTTGTAAACGGTGTAGCCGTTGTTGGTCAGGATGATGTCGACCAGGTTTTTGCCGATGTCGTGGACGTCGCCGCGGACGGTGGCGAGGACGATTTTGCCGCGGCTCGTGCCGGCGGCTTTTTCCATGAAGGGCTCGAGCAGTGCGACCGCGGCCTTCATGCATTCGGCGCTCTTAAGCACGAACGGCAATTGCATTTGTCCGGTGCCGAAGAGGTCGCCCACGACCTTCATGCCGTCGAGCAGGAAGGTGTTGATGATTTCGAGCGGGGCGTACTTTTCGCGGGCGAGCGCCAGGTCGGCGTCGAGGCCGATCTTGTTGCCGTCGACGATGCGTTGCTTCAGGCGCTCCTCAATCGGCAGGTCGGCGATCTGCGTCTTGGCGCCCAGCTTTTCGCCGGCGGAGAAAAGGCCGATGAAGTTCGAGAGTGCGTCGTCGCTGCGGTCGTAGATCAGATCGAGGGCGGCGTTCCAGCGTTCGTCGCTGATCTGGTTTCGCGGCAGAATCTTGCTGGCGTGCACGATGGCGGCGGTCAGGCCGCGTTCCTGGGCCTCGTGCAAAAAGGCCGAGTTGAGCACGACGCGGGCCGCGGGCACGAGGCCGAAGCTGACGTTGCTCACGCCGAGAATCGACTGGCAGCGCGGGAAGCGCTTCATGATGCGGGCGATGCCGTCGAGAGTTTCGAGGCCGAGGCGGCGATCTTCGGTGTTGCCGGTGGTGATCGGGAAAGTGAGGCAATCGAAGAAGATGTCTTCCTCGGGGATGCCCCACTTGCGCGTCAGCAGGTCATGCAGCCGGGCGGCGATCTGCTCTTTGCGCTCGGCGTTTTTGGCCATGGCCTCGGTCGGGTGTTCGTCGATCGTGAGCGCGACGACGGCGGCGCCATATTGCTTGAGCATCGGGCAGACCACATCGAGCCGGTGTTCGCCGTCTTCGAGGTTGACCGAGTTGACGATGCACTTGCCGCCGGCCAGCTTCAACCCGGCCTCCAGCACCGGCGCCTCGGTGCTGTCGAGCATGAGCGGCACGGTGATGTCCTTGGCGAAGCGGTCGACGATTTTGTGCATGTCGGGCACGCCGTCGCGGCCGACATAATCGACGCAGACGTCGAGCACGTGCGCGCCTTCCTGCACCTGCTCGATGCCCATATGGACACAGCCATCGACATCGCCGGCGGCGAGCAGGTCTTTGAATTTCTTCGAGCCGTTGGTGTTGCAGCGCTCGCCGACGATCAGGAACGAATTCTGCTGTCGGTGCGGCTGGGCCAGGTAGAGGCTGCTGCTGGCGGGCTCGCTCGACACGGTGCGCTGCGCCGGAGTCAGGCCGCGAACGGCTTGCGCCACCGCGCGCAGGTGGGCGGGCGTGGTGCCGCAGCAGCCGCCGACGATGTTGACGCCGTCGACTTCGACAAACTCGCGCAGCCACTTGGCCAGCTCGGACTCGGTCAGGGGGAAATGGGTCTGGCCGTTGACGAGTTGCGGCAGGCCGGCGTTGGGCTGGATGCTGAGCAGGCGCGAGGTGTTGGCGGACAGATAGCGCAGGTGCGCGCTCATCTCCTGCGGGCCGGTGGCGCAGTTCATGCCAATGACGTCGACCTCGGGGAAGGACTCGATGGTGGTGAGCGCGGCGGCGATGTCGGTGCCGACCAGCATCGTGCCGGTGGTTTCCATCGTGACCTGCACAATGAGCTTCACGCGGCGGCCCGACTTTCGCATGGCTTCGCGGGCGGCGTGAATAGCGCACTTGGTCTGCAAAATGTCCTGGCAGGTTTCGATGATTAAGCCGTCGACGCCGCCGGCGAGGAGCGCGAGCGCCTGATCGTGGTAGCTGTCGAAGAGCTCGTCGTAGGAAATCTGACGAAGGGAAACGAGCTTGGTGCCGGGGCCCATCGAGCCGAACGCGAAGCGGGCGCGGCCCTGCTTTTCAAACTCGTTGGCGACGCCGCGAGCGATCTCTGCCGCCTTTCGGTTGATCTCAAAGGCCTGGTCCTGCAGGTCGAACTCGCGCAGGACATGCTTCATTCCGCCGAAGGTGTCGGTCTCGACCGCGTCGCTGCCCACTTCGAAGAAGCTGCGGTGGATGGCGGCGATGGCGTCGGGGCGGGAGAGGACCAGCACCTCGGTGCAGTTCTCGCAGCCGCGATAATCGGACATCGGCAGATTCATGGCGTGGACGCTGGTGCCCATGGCGCCATCGAAGACGAAGACCGACTCGCGGAGACGCGTTTCCAGTTGTTGTTCGCGACTATTCAACCCAAGCCTCGATTCAAAGGGCGTCGTTTATTCTTTGGTTCGGCGGGCGGAACGAAGCCGGGCGGCGCTTCGACGGCCGGGGGGCCGCGAAGCCGCGCGATTCGTGGGACTGCGAGCCGCAGGCGATTCCGAGTTCGCGGGCCGCTACCGGGCCTGCGCGCCGATACGCGACCGAAAGACCGCCGTGGGAACCAGTCGCGGGGCCGCTTGCGACCGCCCGCTTTTGACGTATCATAAGGGGTTCGTTCGGTATTGGCGACCGACGAGACGAAAACTGCCTTGCGCAGGAACGACAACTGCCTAACCAACGAGACTCCATCGCATGAGCGACACGCTGGCGGAAATCGCGCCGTTTTTTGAATCGCAGGAACTGAACCACGAGATCTATGAGTCCGCGATCGACGCGGCTCATCGCTCGTTTCGCGCCCGGGAGGCGTTTGAAGCGCGGCTGAGCGAGTTCGAGAGCTCGCGCACTCACGGCGGCGCAGATCATCTGCGGATCGGCCTGGGCAAGCTCGCTTTGGGCAAATACCAGGAATCGCTGGAACACCTGTCGAAGGCCAGCGATGTGGCGATGCGCTACTGGTACGCGGCCGACGCGCTGATCGCGCTCGGCAAGCTCGAAAACGCCAAGGCCGCGCTGCACGAAGCCGCCGGCAAGGGCTGGGACGCCTTCGCCTGCGACATGCGCACGGTCGAATTGCTGGTTCGCGGGGGCGATCTGGCGGCGGCCGGCAAGCTGATCAAGAAGCATGAGTCGCGCGGCGTCGACCGCGGCGAGTGGTACTACGCTCGCGCCCTGGTGGCCGACGCCGAGCTCGATCGCGTCACGGCGGCGGAGATGTACAACAAGGCGTCGACGCTTTCGCCGGACAATCCGTCGATTCTGTTCCGGGCGGCGTACCTCGCGGATTTGCTGGGGAACGACCGCCTGTCGGTGGATCTGTATGAACGGCTGGCGCGTCGTCCGCGGGCGCAGATCAACGCGCTGATCAACCTGGCGGTGGTCTACGAAGACGCGGGCAAGTATGAGAAAGCCGCGGATTGCCTGCGGCGCGTGCTGAAGGCCTTCCCCAATCACCTGCGGGCGCGGCAGTTCCTGAAGGATGTCGAGAGCGGCATCGAGCTGATCGCGGAGGAATCGCGCGTGCAGCGGGTCGACCCGCGTCAGGCGCTGCTCGATCAGTCGGTGGTCGACTTTGAGCTGTCGGTGCGGGCCCGCAATTGCCTCAAGAAGATGAACATCCGCACGCTCGGCGAGTTGATCAAGCTGAGCGAGCCGGAACTGCTGGCGTACAAGAATTTTGGTGAGACGTCGCTGGATGAGATTAAGGCGATTCTCAGCAAGCGCGGCCTGCGGCTGGGCATGGCGATCGAAGAGATCGACATGAACGCGATCCAGGCTGCTCAGGCCGCCGCACCGCCGGCGCCCGAGCCGCCCAAGGTGGTCATTCCGCCG
>JALHOX010000147.1:9579-10035 GCA_022842805.1 Phycisphaerae bacterium
GCGGCCCTCTCCAAGCCGGTGGCGGAGCTAGAGCTGTCGGTGCGTGCGCGACGCTGCCTGCAGCGGCTGAACGTGAACACCGTCGGCGATCTGCTCGGCCACACCGAGGAAGAACTGCTGGCGACGCGTAACTTCGGCCAGACCTCGCTGACGGAAATCCGGGCCAAGCTCGATACGCTCGGGCTGAAGCTGGCGACCAAGCGCGGCGGCTGAGCCGGGCGACGCAGCCGGCTGTCGATCGACAATGGAACGCTTTCATAGCACGGACGAGCGCGGATGCGCTCGTCCGTTTTGTTTTGTTGCTGTAGAACGGGGCCGGGTGATACTCGTCCGCCCAGCGCGGGGCGGCGGCGAATCGCTGGCGATCGGCGCGATGGTGGGGATTGCGGGTTTCAGACTTCGAGCCCCCCTGCCGCTCGCTCGCGCCGGCCTGCGAGCCGGCGCCACTACCGGGAC
>JALHOX010000148.1 GCA_022842805.1 Phycisphaerae bacterium
CGTGTGCTCTTCCGATCTCGAGCCTCGCCCTGCGAAGCCGCCATCGTAGCGCAACGCTCCGCCGCGCGCCTTACCGCGAACCCCATTTTCCGCGATGATGCACCACCACGCGACGCGGCATCGCTCGCCGCGTTCGTATTCGCTCGATGGAGCCGCTTCTTGAGCGCCACAAACTGGAACCAGACCCTTCACGACCACAACGAGTTGATCCGCGCCCTCGCCGACCGCGGCCCGCTGCTCGACGCCGTCGCCGACGCGACCATCGCCGCTTTCCGCGCCGGCCATCGGTTGCTGATCTGCGGCAACGGCGGCAGCGCCGCGGATGCCCAGCACATCGCCGCCGAGTTGGTGGGCCGCTTCAAAGTCAATCGCCGCGCCCTGCCCGCCATCGCGCTCACGACGGACACATCAAACCTGACCGCGATCGGCAACGACTTCGGCTTCGAGACCGTCTTCTCAAGACAGGTCGAGGCCCTCGCCGGCGCCGGCGATCTGCTTTGGGCGCTCAGCACCAGCGGCAACTCCCCCAACGTCCTCCGCGCCGCACAGGCCGCCCGCGAGCGCGGCACGCGCATTATCGCTTTCACAGGCGACACCGGCGGCAAGCTCGCCCCGCTCGCCGACTGGCTCTTCGCCGTCCCTCATCGCAGTACCGACCGCATCCAGGAAGCCCACGCCCTCGCCTATCACTACATCTGCGATCGCGTCGAGCAAGCCTTCATCTAGTGTCGGCCGCCGGCGGCCGGTCGCCGAAGTAACCGCGCTCAACCCGGCGACGCGCGGCAGCGCACACAGGCTCTTTCGCCGCATTCGATCGTCCACCGCCCGACTTCCCGCGCAATCGCGACCGCCCTCAATCCCACATCAGCACGCTCCTGATCCCTCGCCGCGATGCACCAAAAAAGAAACCCCGCCGGCGAGGACGCGGCGGGGTTTTCGGATGGTTGGTGCTATCCGACGCGGCGCATCCTGCGCCGCGAGATGATCAGATCAAACGATCGGCAGGCTTACCGACGACGCAGAGCGCCGACGAGGGCCAGACCGAGCATGCCCAGACCGGCAGCAGCCGGCGACGGGATGATGATCGTCAGGACGCGCGAAGCGCCAGCAGCGCCGCCGTCCAGCAGGCTGATGGTCGACTCGCTCCACGACTGGGCCTGAACTTCGAACCACACCCAAGCCGAGCGGTTGCTCTTGTTGATCTGGGTGCCGTCCGAACCGAGGCGGAACTGCCACTGCGGGTTCTCTTCCGGGGTGGCGGCGCGCTCGATGAAGTACGGGTCGCCGTCGTTCCACACCGTGTTACCGCTGGCGTTCGTGCTCACGCCCGAACCGTCCGCACCGGCGTCGAGGATGTTGACGCCGCTCCAACCGACCGGGTTCAGAGCCGCGCGAACCAGGTTCGGGGCGCTCTGGGCGTTCAGCTGGATCTGGTAGGCAAAGCCCAGCACGCCAGGGCTGACCTGGGCGACGCGGCTGGTGACAGTGCCCTGGAACTGCAGGAAGCCCGGAATGCCGGCGATCGGGGCCGACAGCGAGGCGAGCAGCGGGCCGCCCAGCCAAGCCGGAGCGCCCGAGGTGTAGAACGGGCCGCCGGCGCCGATTTCGCCGGTGCCGTTCAGCTGCGGGTTGTACAGAACCTGGCCCGGATTCAGGGCCGCGAACGAGGGGGCCGCGAAAGCAGCGACAGCGAGAGCAGACAGAACAAACTTACGCATGTTTTGATTCACTTTCCGTGGTTTAGAAAAACTTTTGTTTTCAGGTCAATTAATCCGAGGTCACATTTCCCATTCACGTTCAAGCAGACTTCACCGAACGGGAGGACCTCGCGGAGCATCAACCTCAACCACGAATCGCGTTTTTGGTTTGCAAGGAATGTCGGATCGCGCCGGAATCCGCAACGAAGGCGTCTCTGCCAGCGCGTCAAACTGCCAGGGATATCCGGTCTCAATCGCCTGACCGGGAAGGTATCGCAACGTCCGACCGATCTGGTCCGGAGCGTGCTCGGCGTACCAATCGGGCAGGGCCCCGAGCTTCCAGCTCCGGGCCGACCAGCCGACTTGGAACAACCCAGCGCCGCCCAGGGCGCACAGCATCAGCAGCGTCGGCGAACCCGAAGAATCAGGACGCGACGGAAACTCCGGCACCATCGCCGGCTCCGCTCGCACCAGACCATTCAGCGATGCATCCGCAATCGCATCCAACAACTCGCGCTGCGCGACGCGATCGCCGACGGTCGCCGCCGCAAGTCGGGCGGGCGCCTCAGCGCGCGAGATCGCCGCCATTCCGGCGACGAGCAGCAAAAGTTGTGCATTACGAACGATCACGATTGCTTCAGTTCTCCATCGGCGACGCGCGTTCGGCGCGCAGCCCTTTCGCTCTGCATAGTTTAGACCCGCTGTCCAGGCGCTCGCAAGTCGAAATGCGGGATTCTGCCGCCACCCGCTCCAAGCGAGCCCCATCGGGCTTCCACAAACATATTCTAAGACCGGCCGCTGAAGGCCGCCTGACGCACCGATAAATTGCGAAGGCATCGGCAGACGGGCGATTTCTCCCGTCGTCCGATGCCTGAGTTATTCTTCGTAAATCAAGCTCTGGATAAGACTTAGACAGATCGGCCGCGCCCGAAGCCAAAGAGCAGCACGCCCAGGGGAATCAGGATCAGAAACGCCGTCGGCTCCGGGACCGAGATGATCCGAGCAGCCCCGACCGCTCCGCCATCCTGCAGCGTGATCGAATCTTGGTTAAAACCTTCCGAGTTGGTTTCAAACCAGACCCAGGCGGATTGCTGATTGCGGTTGATCGCCGTTCCGTGGGGCCCGAACCGGAAGGCCCAGAGCGGCATTCCGTTATCGGTCGCCCGCTCAATCAGATAGGGGTTTCCGTTCGTCCATCGCGGCCCCGCGCCGGTCAGGGTCGCGCTGACTCCCGAGCCGTCGGCCCCAGCCAGTGGAATGTCCAGTTCACGCCAGTCGCCGCCCAGTGACGCGCGAACCAGCCGGTCGGCGCTGTTGTTCGCCAGCCGGATGCGATACGCAAAACCGACGACTCCCGGCGCGATCGAATACGCAGCACTATCGACAAACCCGCGGAATTGCGCAAAGCCCGGCACGCCCTCGATCGGCGATGTCAGGCTCACGAGCTGATTTTTGTCATTCAGCCACGACGGTGTACCGCTGACATAAAAAGGGCCGGTGCTGCCCACCACGCCGGTGCCGTTTAGTTGCGGATTGAACTGCAAATCACCAAACGCCAGCCCCCCGAAAGTACCGGGAACGAGCGCGAGCAATAACCCCAAGGCCAACCATGACCGCATCTTCAAGTCCTCCGCGATCGGCGCAAATCCTCCGCCCGTGATCCCGCCAGCGCGCACCCTCTCCGCTCGAAGTATGCGAATCGAAAAGACGCGCGTACTTCATCCGGGCGCACCCATACGGGTGCGCAGGTGCAACCAAAAACGCACTGCGGAAGATCAGCGAGTGAAGGCGCTGGGCGCCGACCTCTATGCCATGCGAGGCGCTTCCAAACCCCGCATGGCACTCTAGGACGTGAAAATCACGAAGTAAAACGGAAAATCAACGCGAGGCCGCTTTTTCCGTCGCCGGCGTGCTGAGTTGTTTCAGGACCCACAACTCCAGCAGCAGAAAACCGACCGCCATCGGCATCATCAACGCCATCCCCGCCATGTCGTGGACGAACTGCTCGGCGAACCCGCCCGGCAGATAGAGAAACGCGACCGCCGTCAGGCAGAGGCGAACCAGGTTGCAGAGAATCGCAACACCGACGCTCGAAAAGACCAGAATCGTCCGTTGCCACGCCGGACGCTCAATCAAAAACGCCATCACCGCCGCCACGATCACAAACGCCGTCAGCATCCGCAGACCGCTGCAGGCCTCTTCGATCCCCACCGGCTGCTGTCCGTTCAACGTCAGCACATGCCCCTGACGATCGACGTCAAAGCCCAGCGTCTGCAGCACAAACACCGTGCCGCCCGTCGACCAGTCCTGCAGCGGCCCCGCGATTCGATTGTGAATGAAGCCCGGCAGCGGCATCGCCAGGAACAAAAACACCAGCAGCCAGCGCACGTTCCAGAAGACACGCCAGCCGCACAAAAACAGCGTCACCCCCGCAATCATCACCACCAGCGACGCGCGATCGATCGACTCATACAGGCTGCGCAGCGCCTCAAATCGCATCAGCAGCGCCAGCGCAATCAGCCCCAGCCCCGCCGGCGCCAGGCGCGGTCGAAGTCGCGCCAACGCATCACGCTCCAGCGACAGGAGATAGACCGCCGCGATCGGCACCAGCATCCCCGCCGAATAGTTCGGATTCTCCCACTCGCGCCAAAGCCGAAACAACGTGTGCCAATAGGCCCACATCAGCGCCGCGATCACCCCCACAGCGATCAGCAGATCCCGCCAACTCCAGTTCGCCGCCGCAACGGCGGCCGCCGGCGCGCTTTTCGCTGCGTGTCGACCATAGGCGGACTTCCCGCGAACCTGGTGCGTGGCGCCGCTCATCGAACGCCTCCCGCTGCCGCCGCCTTCGCGATCGCCGCCTCGATCTCGGGCGCTGCGGCCGCGGCGAACTCGCGCATGACTTCGATGTCCGACTCATCGGGAATCTCGCCGCGAAATCCCCGCGTGATCTGCACCTGCGCCACGTGGCCCGCGCTCCCCTGACCGCCGCGAGCCGACTTGCGCAGCGTCTCCACGTCCGGCGCGGTCGTTCCGCCGATCGAGTAAAAATTGAGCACGAGCATGTTGTTCGGGCTCAGGTGCGACGGATCAAAGCGGTACAGGTTGGCCTCGATCGTCTTGCCCTCTCCCAACGGAATCGACACCAACTCACGCGACTTCTGCGTGAAGCCGTTCGAGGGATAGCACACATCCGGTCGATGCGGCACCAGGTCGCGCGCCCTGACGCCGACCGCGATGTAAAGACAGATCAGCTTCGGATCGCCGCGCATCTGATAGTTGCGCTGCAGCGCGTCGTCGCAGTCCGCCGCCTGAAAGATCGACTCCTTCAGCGGCGCGTCGGTCCCTTCCCAGCCCGAGAGCCGCAGCGGAATCGTCGCCAATGAACCCCGCGCGAGCGGCGCCAGGCCGCCCGTCCCGTTCAGGTGCGCGTCGTATGTCCGATAGCCCCAGCCGCCGAGCAATATCAACAAAATTGCAAAAGTCGCCCCGGCACCGTTAATTCCGACCGACGGGCGCCGGTTCAGATTGTTCTTTTCGGTTTGCATCGTCATCCGTTGGGGTCTGGGGGCAGCACTCTCATTTTATCGGGGCGCGCCCGCGATGGCGTGATCAAGCGCCGCTCGGTCGCGCCTAATTCCAACTGTTCGCGGTCCTTGCGCTCCGCGCGCTCGCCGTCGGGGGTGGAAGCAGACTAGCTCATTTCGCAGCCTTCAGGTGGGTACTTGCGAACCTGGGGAGGCTCCGCAAAACCCAACCGGAGTGGAAGCACATGCAGCGAAGTATTATTGGACGAGTCGCGCGGTTGGTGCGCCCCGCCGCTTTTGTATTGGCGGGCACCGCTTGGATGTTCCTGGGCGGTTGCCCGGCCCCCTCCGGCGACGGCGCAAGCAACCCCGGCGCCGGCAACGGTCCGATTATTCCGATCTTTGACGGCCAGCCGCAAAACCCCGGCGACGGCACGCCGATCGCCATCGACGACGTCAACACGCCGCCCTCGCCCAACAACCCGCCCTCGGACAATCCGGTCGACGGCGCCAGCACGCCCGCCAACGGCGCACCGATCGATGCGCCAAACGTCGAACTCGCGACGCGCATCGACCAGCCCCTCGAAGTCACGCTCCTCAGCCCCGATAACGCCGGCGACGAGCTTCAGTTCGTCATCGTCGGCACGCCGCGCTTCGGCC
The DNA here is from genome assembly GCA_022842805.1 of Phycisphaerae bacterium. Lineage (GTDB taxonomy): Bacteria > Planctomycetota > Phycisphaerae > UBA1845 > Fen-1342 > JALHOX01. Next base: position 5,885 of record JALHOX010000148.1, read on the forward strand.
GGCTCGACCCGATCGTCCAAAACCCCGACGGCACCGCGACCGTTCGCTTTACGCCCCCGCCGGGCTACAGCGGCATCGCGCAGTTCAGCTATCTGATTCGGCGCGGCATCGATCTCTCCGACATCGCTACTGTGCGCATCGCCGTCGTGCCCGACGTCCGCTTCGACGCCGAATCCGTGCAGGACGGCGCCGATCTCGCGCTGCGGCTGCGAGCGACGGTGCCAAACGGTACGCTGCCGGGCGGTGATGTCCGATACGTCTGGCAACTCGATGGTGAGGAGCTCGCCGGCCCCATGAACACTCACGCAACGCTCCGCGCTCCGGTCGCCCCCCGGGCCGACGGCCATGTCGTGCGGCTGTGGCTCCGCTACGCGGGCATGACCTTGCCGATCGCGTGCGCACTCGCCGACGGATCGGTGGGCGATCTGCGCGTCAATGCGCGAGCCCTCTTCGCCGGTCGTGTCGCCGACGCCGCCGGCGCCGCCCTTGCGGGCGTTTCTGTCGTTGCCTCCGGCAATTCGGAGCTGCGCGCCACCACCAACAGCTCCGGCGAATATGTCCTGCTGCTGCCCGAAAGCTGGAGCGGCAGTGTCCGCGTCGAACAGACCGGCCAGAACTTCAGCCCGGTCGAATACTCGATTTCCGGCCTGGCGCGCAACTACTTCTCACGCGACTTCGGTCGCCTGGCCCAGGGTCAGCCGCCGCTGCCGGGCGCGCCGACCGCCAACGACCTGACCGCCGCCACGAACGAAGAGGCCGCCATCGAGTTGCAAATGACCGGCGCTTCCGCCGCCGGCGCATCGGCCGCCCTCGTCGTGACCTCGCTGCCGGCCCACGGCGTCCTGCGCCGCACGCGCGACGGCGAACTGATCACCTCCAGCAACCTTCCGGCGCTCATCGGTAACTCGCCGGCCTCCGTCTGGTATTCGCCGAACCTCGACTACAACGGCGCGGATTCCTTCTCGTTCCGGGCCGAGGCCGACAGCCGCCCGAGCGAAACGGCCCTCGCCAGCCTGCGCGTCAACGCCGTCAACGATCCGCCCCGACTGCGCGAAACCTCTTTCACGCGCACTCTCGCGCCCGGCGGCAGCGTGCTGATCGAGCTGTCGGCGGTCGACGTCGACGCGGTCGGCTCCGAGCTGCGCTGGCAAATCGCCACCCCGCCCGAGCACGGCACGCTGGTCTTCAGCCAACCCACCACGCTGAGCGGCGAAACTGTCTACGCCACCTATCAGGCGCTGGCGGGTTATCTCGGCGCCGACGGCCTTGTCATCCGCTGCGTCGATGCCAACGGCGCCAGCGCCGGCGCCACGCTCTCGCTGCTCATGACCGACAATTCGTTGCAGGCAAACGCCGGCCCCGATCAGGATGCCGCCGGCTTCCAGATCGTCCGCCTGTCGTCCAACGCCAGCCTCATTCCCGAAGGCACGACGATCGAGTGGCGCCAAACCAGCGGCACCGCAGTCGTTCTGCGCGACGCCGCCTCGGCGCAGCCGAGCTTCCGCGCCCCGGCCACGCCCAACTCCGCCGAGTTGGAGTTTGAGCTGACGCTGCGCAATGGTCAGCAGGTTTCGACTGATCGCGTGAAAGTGACCGCCCGCTTCAATCGCCAGGCGCTGGTCTATGCCATGCACGCCGGCCTCGAACGGCTCTGGGGCGTGCGGGCCGAATTCAACATCAACGGGCAGAATCTCCCCGGCTGGGCCACCATCAGCGCCGCTGACGGCGGCTCCGGATTCTGGGGCGACGAAGCCGGCGCTCTCAGCGATTCGCCGCTGTGGGATTTCCAGGGCCGCGATGGCTGCGCCGGCGTGCTGGCCAGCCTCACCAACGGCTATCGCGTCACGCAGGATCGCGAACTGCTCCGCCGCGCCGAGCGCGTCGGCGACAGTCTGCTCTTCGTGCAAAACGCGCTCGGCGGCGGCTGGTTCCAGGACGGCGCCTACATCGACGGAAGCTGGCAAAACGTCGGCGTCTGGGGAAGTTGGGGCGCGCGACGTCATCCCGTGCCCGACTATCAAAATCTCATGACGCTCGACGACTCCACCAGCCAGTCCTGCGCGATGGCGCTGCTGCGGCTCTACGAAGCCGGCGGCGACGCGCGATTCCTCGCCGGCGCCAAGCGCTTCGGCGATCTGCTCGTGAACCTGAAGGACGTTGAGCACGCCGGCATTCGACCCTATCGCAACGGCGGCATTCCGCAGGTCCTGCCGGTCGATCGGGCCTTCGCGGTCGCCTACAACCAGAACGCCGACACGCGCAACCCCGACGGCCCCTACATGCCGCACAAGACGCTCAACGACAACACCACCAGCGACGTGATCATTCTGCTGATGGAGCTCTATCGCGTCACCGGCGAGCAGCGCTACCTCGACGCCGTCCGCCTCAACATCGACTACGTCGTCGGTCGCCACGCGGCCTACGGCTATCGCGGCCTGGCGCAGCAATATCACTGGCAGGACGACCGCATCGCCTGGGGTCGGCACATGGAGCCGGCCGCCTACATCACCAGTGAGCACTCGATGGTGCCCGCCTTCCTGCTCTGGCGCACGCGCGAGACCGACGCGCCGCGAAAGGCCGCCATCGAAAACCTGCTCCAGAAATACTTCGAGTGGCTGCGCGACGACTGCGTCGCTCCCGCCGGATTCCCCCAGCAGGTCTGGCGCTATTACAACCACGACACGACCCGCGCCCCGCTGAACGAGGTGGTCTTCGCCAAGAATTTTGAGCACCTGTACGGCGTCGCCAACGAGTCGAACGCCGCCGGCGGCCAGCCGTGGCGCGGTCAGTGGGACAACATCTGGATCATCCGGCTGATGAACGCCGCCGGCCAGGTCGATTACTCGCGCGCTCCCAACCACATCGCGCAGACGCCCGATCAGCCGATGGGCATCATCATCGGCAACTACGCGACGCCCTACGCCAATCAGTCGCCCGACGGCGGCTGGACGAACACGCTCAACCTCAACGGCGCAGCGCGGCTCTACCTGGGCACTTCGCTGCAGAACAACAGCATCGCCTCCATCCGCGGACGCATCTCGAGCTTGCAGGATGTAGTGCCGGATTGGGACGGCGACGGCTACAACGACAGCGCCGAAACCGCCGCCGGCTCCGACCCGCGCGATTCGGCCTCGCGTCCGTAAGCGACGATCGGCGCGGCAGGGTGGTAAGGCGGTAGTGGCGCGGTGGTAGGGCGGGTTTCACCCGCCTCCCGGCTCGTCGAAGCCGGCAGGCGCGCTCGAGTTCCACCGCCTCGCCCGCGCCACCGGTGCACATCACAGCCACTCGACCGCCAACTGCGCCAACCAAAACCAAAGATACGCGGCCGCAGTTGCGATCCAGTTCTCGATCGACCAACGCGCCAGCATCACCGCCCCGATCAGGATCGCGACCGCCGACCGGTCCGCCGGCGGCGTGACCGGCTCGGTGCATGCACGGCACCAGAGCCACGCCAGCCCGTACTCAACAAATGCGATCAACCCCCACAGTCCGGTCATCCCAACAACCGCGAACCGCGGCAAAAGATCGAAGTGCATCGCGATCATGTTGCCGGTGCGCAGCAGAGCCGTCGTCAGTGCCGCAAAGGTCACCCCGCAATACAGCACCGACGCGAGGTCCAGCGGGCGGCGCAGACGCCGTGGCGTGCGCCACCATGCCAGCAACACAATCGCCAGCAGATAGGTGCCGCCGATGCCGAGCAGGACATCTGCCACGGCGGCCAGCCCGGAGTAGACCGCGTCTCCCAAGACGCGCCCGCCGAATTGCGATCCGTTCAGTTCGATGAACACCACTGTTAGCAGCAAACGAGCCAACACCATCATCAGCGCCAGGATCGGCAACAGCCGCCCCGCGATGGGCCGAAATGGCAGCGTCATCGTCGCCGCCGCCCCGATCGCCCGTTCCGGCGAGCGCATCAGCCAAACCGCGGCCGCCACACACGCCGGCGAGCGGTCCAGCCGCACCGCCACCGCCACCCTGGGCGGCACCGCGCCGGCCGGCTGAACAAACCCGCACTCCGGGCACTGCGTCGTGGTCGATCCGCGCAGGTCGTAGTCGCACGCGACGCAGCAGGTTTCCGCCGGTCCGGCGTCGGGG
>JALHOX010000149.1 GCA_022842805.1 Phycisphaerae bacterium
CGGAATCGCAACCGGTCGTTCGCCCGCAGGCCGAGCTGAAGCGAGTGCTGAGCACGATGTTGTCAGATGCGGAGCTGGTGGGATCGTTTCGCATGGCCGAAGACCTGGCGAAAAAATCGCCGCTGAGCGAGCCGATGCCGGAGCGATATCGGATCGTGGCGGCGGAAAAGGACGTCGACGACTGGTGGGTGATCACGGCGCGGATTCAGTACATGCAGGCGGACGTGACGGTGCCGCTGCGGGTCCGGATTCGCTGGGCGGGCGATACGCCGATCGTGACGGTCGACGATTTGCTGATCCCGGGCATCAACAAGAAATATTCGGCCCGCGTGATGTTTTATCGCGGCTACTACACCGGCACCTGGTTTGGCGATAACTACGGCGGGGTGATGAGCGGTGAGATTCGGAAGGCGGCCAAGGAGGGATGAGGGGCGTCGGCGCGGCGAGCGGGGGTTTAGAGCTCCGCTGATCGAGGATTTTCGGAGCTGCGGGGCTTTGGGGGGCGGTATGCGCCTGGACGCACGGGCGCGGTACTATTTTTACAGTGGATAAGGTTTCGCGAAATAACGACCCCGCGGTGGACGCAACGATGCTGCTGCACGCGATGCGTGACGGCGACTCCAGCGCGGCGGGGCGGCTGCTGCCGTTGGTTTATGCAGAGCTGCGGGCGTTGGCGTCGCGGCGTCTGCGGGATCAACGCGTCGGCCACACGCTGCAGCCCACCGCGCTGGTTCACGAAGCCTTTTTGAAGCTGGTGCATCAGCCCGATGGGGCCTGGAACGATCGGGCGCATTTCTTCGCGGTCGCGGCGAGCGCGATGCGCAGCATTCTGGCGGACCATGCTCGTCGACGGGCGGCGGCGAAGCGCGGCGGCGGCTCCGAGCGGATCGGGCTGGATGAGGCGGCGGTCGGCACGTCGACGGAATTCGATGTCCTGCAGATCGACGAGCTTTTGCAGCAACTGGCGCAGGTCGATCCGATGAAGCACAAGATCGTCGAGATGCGATTTTTCGCGGGCATGACGCTCGAAGAGATCGCCGACGTCTTGAGCGTTTCGAAGACCACGATCGAGAGCGAATGGCGCGCCACTCGGGCCTGGCTGGCGGTGAAATTGAAGGACGCATGATCGGTCGGGCCCGGCTGGAGCCTCACACTTCCACTCTGTAAATGATTGAACGGACGCATGAGCGCGGAGCGATTTCAAGCGGCAATGAAGGTGTTTCAGGAGGTCTGCGACCTGCGCGGCGATGCGCGCGATGCCGCGTTGGAGCGGGCCTGTGGCAGCGATGCCGCCCTGCGGGCGGAAGTCGAGGCGCTTCTGCAACAGGACGGAGGTCAGACGCAGGCGCTGCGGGTCGACGCGATGCTCGACGCTCCGCAGCGGTTGGCGGCCGAGATCGCGGACGACTCCGGTTCGGACATTCCCAACGATCCGACGCTGCCGAAGCAGATCGGCCAGTATCGCATCCTGCGCCGCATCGGCGAGGGCGGCATGGGCATGGTCTACGAGGCGCGGCAGCAGTCTCCGCGGCGCACGGTCGCGATCAAGGTGTTGCGTCCGTCGGGGAACTGGAGCTCGCTGCAGAAGCGCTTTGAGCACGAGGCGTACATCCTCGGTCGCCTGCAACATCCGGGCATTGCGCAGATCTACGAGGCGGGGCGCGAGAACACGGCGTCGGGGGATCGGCTTTATCTGGTGATGGAGCTGGTGCGCGGGCGCGACGTGATGCGCTACTGCGAGACACAGTCGCTGAGCGCTCGCCAGCGGATCGAGCTTTTCATCCGCATTTGCGACGCGGTGCAGCATGCACACCAGAAGGCGGTCATCCATCGCGATCTGAAGCCCGCGAATATTCTCGTTGCGTCGGATGAAAGCGCGCTGCGGACGATGGGCGGCTCGTCGGCGCCGACCCGCATCATCGCCGCGGGCCAGCCGAAGATCCTTGACTTCGGCGTGGCGCGGCTGACCGATTCGGACTTGCAGGTGACGACGGTGCAGACGGGAGTGGGCCAGCTCATCGGCACGCTCCCCTATATGAGTCCGGAGCAGGTGGTGGGCGATCCGGCGGAAGTGGACACACGGGCCGACGTTTATTCCCTGGGCGTGATCCTGCACGAGTTGCTGACGGGGCAATTGCCGCACGATTTGCGCAATCGGTCGATGCTGGAGGCGGCGCGGATCATTCGCGAAGAGACGCCGGCGCGACTGAGCACGGTGAACCGTGCGCTGCGGGGCGACCTGGACACGATCGTGGGCAAGGCGCTGGAGAAGGAGAAGCAGCGTCGTTATCAGTCGGCGGCGGAGCTGGCGAGCGATCTGCGGAGCTATCTCGACGGTGCGCCGATCGCGGCGCGGCGTGACAGCCGCTGGTACGTGGTGCAGAAGACGCTGCGGCGTTATCAACTGGTGGCCGGGCTGGCGGCGGGGTTGCTCGTGCTCGCGATCGGTTCGGCGATCGCGATGGGAGTGCTCTATCAGCGGGCGAACGCCGCCGCTCAGGCTGCGAAGCTGGAGGCCAAGCGGGCCGGCGAAGCCGAGGCTTATGCGAAGCAGCAGATGAAACGGGCGGAAGGCGTTAGTTCGTTTATGCAGCATGTGTTGCACGCCGCGGACGCGCGGGCGGTGGGGCGGGACGCGAAGATCATCGACGCGCTCAACTACGCCACGGGGAAGATCGACGAACTGTTGGGTAAGGAGCCGGAGTCGAAGGCGGCGGCGCTGTTTGCGCTGTCGCAGACCTATGCTGATTTTGGGGAGTATGAGCGGGCGGCGGGGTATGCAAAGGAGGCTCTGCGATTGCAGCGCGAGCTGCAGCCCGGGGTCACAGATCGCACGGCGAACGTGCTGCTCAACATGACGCCGATCTTGGCGAATGCGGGCCAGCGTCAACTTGCGATCGAGGCTTCGGAGGAGGGGCTTAGGATGGCGCGCGAGCTGACGCCGCCGAACCGCGAGTATGAGGCGTGGGCGCTATCGAATCTGGGGGCGCTGTATGCCGACTCGCCCGAGACGATCGATCGTGGCGAGGAGTATCTGCGGAAGTCGCTCGAAATGCGGGAGAGCATTTCGAGCGATGATTCGCGGGTGAGCGCCGCGACGGCGGCGAACACGCTGGCCAGTTTGCTCTATCGCAAGCGCAAGTTCGAGGAAGCGGAGGCCTACGCGCTGCGTAGCGTCGAGTTGTTTGAGGCGTTTGGGGCGGATCAGTTCAACCCGATCTACCCGGTGGCGCTGAACTCCGTGGGCACGCTGCGAGCCGAGCTGGGAAAATTTGATGCGGCGCGGCCCTTTCTGGAGAAGTCCCTCCAGGTCCTCGATGAGAAATACGGGCGCGAGCACCCTCAGACGATGAACGCGCTGATCGGGCTGGCACAATTCGAGCGTGTGCATGGCGATGCGAATCGGGCGGAAGTGCTCTATCGCGAGGCGCTGCAGTATCGCGAGCGGGTGGGGCCGGCGAACCATCCGCAACTGAGCCAGGTGAAGACGGGGCTTGGGGCGACGCTGCTCAAACTGAAGCGCTATCAGGATGCGGAGCCGCTGCTGCGTGAGGCCTATGAGGTGCGCATGGCGAGCGCGCCGCGAGAGTTCACGACGTCGCTCACGAAGATGCAATACGGGCTCTGTCTCTATCATTTGGGTCGTCGCGACGATGCGCTGCCGATCCTGCAATCGGGCGTGGAGCAAGCGCGAGCGGCTGAGCGCCACAACACATATCTAGGACACGAGGCCGCGGCGGCGTTGATCGAGATCATGGAGCAGCGGGGCGAGACGGACTATGTGGCGGAGTTGAAAGCGCACATGCAGTCGTTGCCGCCGATCCCGGGAAGCAACGCGACGTCGTCGCCGGCATTGTCGGCTTCGTCAGCAGCGTCCGCGCCGGCGAGCGCGCCGAAGTCGGAGAAGTCTCCGTGAATTCCGTGGGCGGCGAGTTTGCGATTCGGGCGATGGTCGACGGCGATATCGAGGAGCTTTCGGTCGTCGGCGAGCGCACATTTCGGCAGACCTTTCAGGACGACCCGGACCATAACGAAACGAACATGGATTTGTTCGTGCGGCAGTGCTATTCGCCGGCGGCGCTCCGCGAGGAGTTCGCCGATCCGCGGCTGACGTTTTTGCTGGCTGTGGCGCGGCCGGCGTCGCAGGGTGTGCGTGGGGCGATCATCGGGTATGCAAAGGTGCGTCGGAGCGAAGCGCCTTCGTGCGTCACCGGGGAGAAGCCGCTGGAACTGGGGCAGTTGTACGTCGACTTCGCCTGGCACGGGCGCGGCGTCGCGCACGCGCTGATGGAGCGGTGCGTCGATCTGGCGAAGTCTGAGGGTTTTCGCACGATGTGGCTGGGGGTTTGGCATCGCAACATCCGTGCGCAAAAGTTCTATCGCAAGTGGGGGTTCGCGTGGTGTGGGCAATATCCGTTCCAGTTCGGAAACGCCTCGCAGAAAGATGAAGTGATGATGCGGGCCGTTTAGGGCGGCTTATGGCGCGGGCATGGGTCGGCGGGGCGTGCGGAGCGTGGATCGGCGGATTCTGGGGTGGCCGATGAGGGACCTGCCGACGCGGAAGGCGTCGGCAGGGCACACGGCAGTAACCGCTGTTTCCAGTTACGGAGTTACATCCACGGCGGAGAGTATTCCCTTCCCGTCCGCGGTCGACTGCCCAACATAGGCCGTGTTGCCGACGACTTCGACGCATTGGCCGGTGCCTGGCAGCTTGATCGTTTCGCCGCCGACCGGATTTCGCGGATCGGTCACATTCCAGATGGCGAGAACGCCGGTGCCGTACGGCTCGCCGGCGCCGACGACGTAGATCCGGTTGTTCGCCACCGCGATGTCAAAGCTATCGCTATTCATGACGGACCACAGTTCGACCGGCGCTGCCGGGTTACTCGCGTCGATAATCACCAGACTGGTGGTCAACGCGTAGACAGTGGTTCCGACCACGCGGATCGCCCCCGCACCGCTGCTTGAACCCTCCTTGACTGGATCCAGCTCGGCGAGAAGGGTCGGCAGGGCCGGGTTGCTGACATTCACGAAGTAAACCGATCCGTACAGATCGGCGAGGCAAGCCGTCTTGCCATCCGGCAGCATCGCCACCCCGCGAATGTAGGACCCGACGTCCAAGCCGCCTCGGGCACGACCCTTGTCGACCGCCGGCTCTGTCACGTCGACGATCCCAAAGACACCATCGTCCTGAGAGTAACTCTTATCGCCGCCGGCAATGTAGGCCAGCCCGCCAGCGACAACGCTCGCATTGCAGTCGGAATTCAGCCCCACGGCCTCGAGCGCTTGCATCGCTGACGCGTTCGAAACATCGACCATCTTGAACGAGCCGCACGAGACGTAGGCGACGGAGCCGTCGGTCGTGACACCCCGTCCGGACGAGTGCATGCTCAGAGGCAGCGAGCCGAGCGCTGCGGGCGTGCCGCGCCCGCCGATATAGGCGCTGAGGCCCACATCCTGATCGACCGCCAGCACGAGGTCGTTGTAAACCGCGATATCGCGAATCCGATTTGGAACTTCCAACGAGCCCAGGATGCGCGACGCCGCAGCGGATTCCCAGAGGGTCAGCCCGTCGCTCCCTCCCTTGTTCAACGTCACGGTTCGCTCGACGTTGCCATAGTACTTGTCGACCAATTGATAGGAGCGGTAATCGAGGCTCTCGTACCACTCCGCGACCGTCTTCGGATCGACCGCCGCTCGGCTCCCGAGGTCGCGATACATCTTGCAGGCCCAGCGGGCGCTCTCGCGGGTCTTCACCCACCAGTCGAAGCCGAGGTGCGCGCCGACGCCTTCATCGGCCATCATCTGCGGCCAGCTTCCCAATCCGCTCCAGCAGAAGCCGCGATAGATGAGCGGTCGGTTCGTGCCCAGATCGTTCTTCTCCGCGAGGTACTTCGGGCTCACCAAAATCATCCAGCGGCGGATCGGAGCCGTCTCCGTCGCGAGTTGAAACTTCATGAATCCGGCCGCCAGCCGGCCGTCTTCCATCATTCGACGTCGCTCGCTGACTTCGACAGGCAGCCTCTGATAGGCCAGCTCCTGGGAGATCACCTGCCCCGTGAGCATGTAGACTTCGCTGCGGTTCAAGCCGCTGGGCCATGCGATTCCGTGTGAATAGAGGTGGATTACTCCGTAGTCGGAGAGTGAGCGCAACGCGGCCAGCGTGCAGTTTTCGCCGCGAAACACCTCAAAGGGGTTTTGCCCCGCCGCAGCAAACGCAGCGTTCCCATACTCCTCGATCTTCGCCGAGAATTTCTTGCGCTCCCAGTAATGCGGGTTGTACAGGATGGTGCGTTTTGATTTCGGGGCCATTCCCTTTTCGAACAAAGCGCGCGGCTTAGCGACGGCACGACCCTCATTTTCAATGTCCGCCGGCTCGAGATTTGGATTGGCTGGATCGTCGTCGCACGGGTCCGTGACCAACACGAGACGCATCCCGTTCTTCTGCTGCACCGCGAGCCCCTGCGGGCCGAGCTCGGTGAATTCCACGGCAGAATCGGAATTCAACGCCGCGGCGAGTTGATCGAGCGCCGCGGAAATCGCGGCAGGGTCCTGCGCCGCGTCGACCGTGGCGGCGGCGTCTTCGATCTGCTGTAGCACGCGCTGTGTGGCGACATCGGGATCGCCCACACCGTCATCGATGGGCGGATCCAGCCACGGGCAACCGCCGAGCGACAAGCAGCAGGCGATGGTGGTGGAAAACAAGAGAGCGCATCTCAGACGTTTTGTGATGAACATCGGATTGCCTCCTTCGGGCCAGCGCCGAGCCGCGAGAAGGACGAGCCGGCGCAAGGCGGGACTTGATTGCGCCTTTGATCCGAATTTCCTGCGATTTGATGAGGCCCGGCTCCGTGACCGGGCCGTTCATCGAGATTCTAGCGCTCCGTCATCAAATGTCATTCGATGTCTGACCGAGACTCGTCGTCCATCGACGGGCGCGCCGCCGGCGCAGCCCCCCGCTGGCGAAAGAGCGAATCGCCGGTAAGCTCTCGTTGTCGAACAACAGGATGTTGTCCCTCTCGGAGTCGCACGGATGCTGTACGCCGCGATGACGTTTTGGCTGTTGGTGATCATGTTTTCGGCCTGGGGGGTGCATGCGATGTGGAGCCGGCTGCTGAAGCCGCGCGCGGTGAACATGATCCTGCTGCCGGGCACTCTCGTTGCGCAACTGGGGCACGTGCTGGGGTTGCTGCTGACGGGCAATGAGGTGCGACAGGTTTCGCTGATGGGGTCGGATGAGTCGGGCGAGCCGGAGGTGGCGATGCCCGAGCGGACGCGCGTGCCGGTGATCGAGCCGGTGCTGATCGGCATGTTGCCGCTGATCGCGTGCGGTGCGAGCCTGTACTTCGCGGCGCGGCAGTGGGGCGGGGTTTTCATTCAGAATCTTTCGCCGGACAGCGGACTGGCGCAAAGCCTGCCGACCAGCGTCGGCGGATTCTTTGGTACGTTGCGGGCGATGATCACGCTGGCGGAGCAGATGCTCAGCGCCATCGTGAGCACCAACCTGCTGCACTGGCGAAACGCGCTGTTCCTCTATCTCGCGATCTGCCTCACCGTTCGCATGGCGCCGATCAACGGGAACCACCGCGGCGCGATCGGTGCGACGCTGCTGGCCGGGCTGCTGATCGCGCTGATTTCGTCGCTGATCGGGACGCCGGAGAAGCTGGTCGCCAACAGTTGGCCGATTCTCGGGTTCGCGGTCGGCATGTTGATGCTGCTGATGTTGGCGTCGCTGGTGGCCAGCGGGGTGATCGGGCTGATCCGGGTGCTGGCGAAGTCGCGGTAGGGGCGTAGGGCAGCGGTCGACTGATCGATGGCGACCCCGCGGCCCTCCGACGGAGGCGCGCGGCGCTTCACTTTTTGAAACTTCCGTAACTTCTGGCGGCTGCGCGTGCCCGTGTCGGGCCGTTTCTCTACAATTCTCGATCTATCGCCGTTGCGAATCGCGGCCGGGTTCGGCCGGTCGCTGCGCAGCGAATATCCGGAAGCCGTATTGTGATCCGTCTTGGCGTCGTCTCGTTTTTGAATGCCCGCCCGCTGGTCGCCGGCCTGGCGGCGCGCGGCGATGTGCGGATCGAATACCGCGTGCCGAGTGCGTTGCCCGATCTATTGGAAAGCGGCGCGGTCGACGTCGCACTGGTGCCGATCATCGACGTGATTCGCAGCGGCGGAGCGCTGGGCGTGGTCTCCGATGCCTGCATCGGATGCGACGGCGAAACGATGACCGTTCGCGTTTTTTCGCAAACGCCGCCCGACCGCATCACGCACATCGCGGGCGACACGCATTCTCACACGTCGGTCGCGCTGGTGCGGGTGCTGTGGCGCGAAATGTATGGGCGCGAGATCGCCGTCCAGCCCTTTGAAGCCGATGCCCCGGCGATCGCGCGTGAGGCGTCGAAACCGGGCGAGGCCGTGCTGCTGATCGGCGACAAGGTCGTGAGCCCGCATCGCGCCGGCTATGCCTTTGAGATTGATCTCGGCGGAGCATGGCGGGCGCACACCGGGTTGCCCTTCGTCTTCGCGGTGTGGGCCGCGAAGCGCGATTTGCCGGAGGCGACCATCGCGGAAATGAGCGACTTGCTGGCGACGGCCCGCGACCGCGGCGTCGCGGCGGCGGGGGAGATCGCGCGGAGCGAGGGGCCGGGCCTGGGCTGGCCGGTCGAGATGGCCGAGCGATATCTTTGCCGTTGCCTGAAATTCACGTTGACCGCCGCCATGCGGAGTGGGGCGGAGCGCTACGCCGAACTGGCGGGGGCGGCCGGCCTGGCGCCGGTCGGAGCGAATATCGCCTGGCCTGCTGCGCGGGCCGCTCTGAGTGCGCAGAAGGTGACTTGAACGATGAGTGCCATCGACACGCCGCTGAAGCCCGCCGCCTCGCGTACCGCACCGTTTCGTCGCATTTCCGACGCCGAGGCTCTGCGGCTCTACTACGAGACGCCGATTCACGATCTGGGGCGGATGGCGTTTGGGCGGCTGATGGAGCTGCACCCCGAGCCCTATCGCACGTACGTCATCGATCGCAACATCAATTACAGCAACGTCTGCACCGCCAAGTGCATCTTCTGCAACTTCAAGGCCGACCCCGGCGACGCCGAGGCCTACACGCTGACCTTTGAGCAGATCGGCAGCAAGATCGAAGAGCTGATCGATATCGGCGGCACGCAGATCCTGATGCAGGGCGGCCTCGTGCCCGATGAGCACGACCCCTCGGGCGACGGCCTGCCGTTTCAGTGGTATCTCGACCTCTTGCAGTTCATTCGCAAGAACTACCCCGAGATTCACATTCACGCCTTCAGCCCGCCCGAAATCTGGGCGATGCACGTCATCTACAAGATGTCGCTGCGTGACGTGATCTGTCGCCTGCGCGACGCCGGACTGGCAACGATCCCCGGCGGCGGCGGCGAGATTCTCGTTGATCGCATCCGCAACAAGATCGGCCGCGGCAAGACGATCGCGAGCGAGTGGCTCGAGGTCATGCGCGTTGCTCATCAGCTCGGCATGAAGACGAGCTGCACGATGATGTACGGCCATATCGAGACGATCGAAGAGCGCTTTGAGCACATGCGCCTGCTGCGCGACCTGCAGGACGAAGGCGGCGGCTTCACCGCGTTTATTCACTGGCCGTTTCAGCCGGAGAACACGCCGCTGGGGCGGATGAAGCAGCGGCCGCTAGGAAATAGCGAATTGCGAATAGCGAATAGCGAATTGAATGCAGATACGCCGGGCGCGGATTCGCGCGCGGCGCAGTCGGCTGATTCTTCCATTCGCCATTCGCCATTCGCTATTCGCCATTCTTCGGTCGATGCCCCGCGCTTCGCGCGGCCCGACTATTTGCCCGATGGGCAGCATCTGATGCTCGCCGATTCGACCGAGTATCTGCGGATGCTGGCGATCGCGCGGCT
>JALHOX010000150.1 GCA_022842805.1 Phycisphaerae bacterium
ACGTTGTTGTTTTCGACGGGCGTCGGATTTCCGCGCCCCTTCAAGACCTGCATCGTCCTTGGCCACATGATGGGCGAAGACGGGCTGAAGATGTCGAAGCGGAAAAAGAACTACAAGGAGCCTTCGTACATCTTCGATATGTACGGCGCCGATGCGATGCGCTGGTACTTCTACGCCGCGCAGGCACCGTGGACGACGTCGCGGTTTCAGGAAGCCAATATCCGCGACGCGCAACGCGACTTCCTCGTGCGGCTGTACAACGTCTTCAGCTTTTTCAACATCTATGCCAATATCGACGGCTTTACCGCCGGCGACGGCAAGGCGGCCGGGCGCGGGTGGCGCAAGGCGGCGGAGCGCGGCGAGCTGGATCGCTGGATTCTGAGCGAGATGCACCGGACGATCGCGTTTGTCCGCGAGAAAATGGACGCGTTTGAGAACTATCCGGCGGCGCAGCGGCTGAATGACTTTGTCGATGCGTTGTCGAATTGGTATGTCCGCCGCTCGCGCGATCGTTTCTGGAGCCCGATTCGCAATTCGCCGGCGGATCAGGACAAGTGGGATGCGTACAACACGCTTTACGAAGTGTTGCTGGCGCTGAGCAAGCTGATCGCGCCGTTTACGCCGTTCTTTGCCGATGTGATGTATGCGAATCTGACGGGTCGCGACGTGCTGGCCGATGGGGCGGCCCCGGCCGCGCGGGGCGGCGGCGTGCCCGCGTCGGTGCATCTGTGCGACTATCCGGCGGCGGACCGGGGTCAGATCGACCAAGCGCTGGCCGACGAGATGGACCTGGTGCGCGAGATCGTCTCGGCGGGCCGCGCCGCGCGCACCGACGCCAAGCTCAAGGTGCGTCAGCCGCTGGCGCGGGTGGAGATCATCCTGGCGCGGCACGAGCACGAGCAGTGGCTGCAATCGCACGCGCCGCTGATCGCCGAGGAGCTGAACGTAAAGGCGGTCGAGTTTGCGACGTCCGCCGATCAGTATGTGACCTATCAAATCAAGCCGAACTTCAAGGCGCTCGGCCCGAAATTCGGCAAACTCGCTCCGCAGATCGGCGGGGCGCTGCAAAAGATCGATGCGGCGGCCTCGCGCCGCGCGCTGAGCGACGCGGGCAAGTTTTCGCTGGCGGTCGGCGGCCAGACCGTCGAGCTGACCGGCGACGAGGTCGAGATTCGGCTGGAAGCGAAGCCCGGCTGGGCCGCGTCGCAGAGCCGCGCCGGCGTGGTCGTGCTGAGCACCGAGATCACCGACGCGCTGCGCGAGGAGGGCATGGTGCGCGAGCTGATCCACCATGTGCAGGCGCTGCGCAAAGACATGGATCTGCCTTATGAGCAGCGCATTCGCCTGCGGCTATCGGGCCCGGAGGAGCTGCGCGGCGTGGCGAGCAAGTTTGCGGCGATGATCGGCGCCGAGTGCCTGGTGGAGTCGGTGGATACCACGGCGACGGCCATCACGGATGGCCACGCGATCGAGGTCGAGGGACATACGGGCGCGATCGCCGTGGAGCGGATATGAGTTCGCAAATACGGCTGCTCAGGTAATCGTTTCGAGGAATCCCGCCACCATCCGCTCATCGGGCGGCGGGGCCGGGCTGCGCCAGGCGCGGAGCAGAAAGTCCACCTCAAAGGGCGTGAGCGCTCGGATCGCCGAGTAGCCGTCGGTCGTGGCGACTGCGATCGATGCGAGCGGTGCGATGTAGAGCAGCACCGCGTTCTCGCGGGGCACGTATCGACCGCTCGACTTCGTCCCCCACAGGCTGCCGTCGGCGATGATGACGCCGCGCGGGACGGCGAACCACGTATCGCGCCGGATCAACTGCCACATCGCCGCCAAGCCGACGATCGCGATCAGGATTACCGCGAGGAACAGCCCGGAAGAGACGCGACCGAGGATCGCCTGGCGGATGCCGTCGAGCAGGATGGCCGCGAGCACGAGCCAGCCGAACCCCATCAGCACCAGGAACATCGTCCGCACCCAGCGACGCTTGCCCACGGCCTGCATCATCGTGCGCCAGACGACGGCGATTCGCTGCCAGCTGGTCAGCGCGCCGCCGCGCGTTTCGGCGAAAGACTCGCGCGTGTCGTTGATCGGGGTCGGCTCAAAGGGTGCGTCGAAGGGCGGTTCGAGCGGACGGAGCATGTCGACATTGGGGG
This sequence comes from Phycisphaerae bacterium, assembly GCA_022842805.1. Lineage (GTDB taxonomy): Bacteria > Planctomycetota > Phycisphaerae > UBA1845 > Fen-1342 > JALHOX01. The sequence continues at coordinate 2,154 of JALHOX010000150.1, forward strand.
AGATGCGAAAGATGCGCGGTTGGCCCGGTCCCACGCACGCCGCCAGACGCTCGACCAACTGCACCGCCAGATTGCGCTTGCCGATCGCCGAGAAGCCCCAGTATCCGTAGCGCTGGCCGATCGTTTGAGCGATGCGCAGCAAAGCGTCGACGGTGTGCGGCTGCGGCTCGTCGGCGACGAGCTTGGCGAAATCACGCCGCGCGCGGAAGACGAGCGAGCGCATCATCAGATGAACGCCGACGCCGCCCGCGAGGCCGCCGAAGACTCCGCCGAATGTGCCGCCGCCCCAGGCACCGCGAAAGGCGGTCATGCCGAGGCTTTTCAAGCCGATGAGAGCGACCGGCACGAGGGCCACGAGGCCGGTGACCATCAGGAAAGGCAGGATGGCGTGTCGCCACTGCGTTTTGAATTCGATGATGACATCAAAGACGTGGGTCGATTCGACGGTCGCCGCCGGCGGCGCTGCGCTGATCGAATCAGCGGGCTGCAGTTCACGACCGGGAGGGAGGGCCGCTTCGGAATTCATAGTCCCGATGCTACCGGTTGGCCCCTTCAGAACTCACCCCGAATTGTGGATCGCTGTCGTGGTTCCAATCATGGGGGCCGATTGCCATGCGCCCAGGAGCAGCGGCAGCGCCCGCCGGGGGATTCGCAGCGACTGTTGATCGCTGCGCCGATATAGCGTGATCCGCCAGCCGGCACCGGCGCGGCGGGCGAAGAGCAGCGTGTCGCGCGGGGTGAAGCGGGTGGATCTCGCCTCGCCGCGGCGCCACCAGCGGGTGCAGAGCAGCGCGCCGTTCTGCAGCGTCCACTCGGGACGGAAGACGGCCGCGAAAAGAACCGCGCCCATCAGCATCGCCAGCGCCAACATGTTGATCGACCGGCCGTCGAGCGGTCGAAAGATCATCAGCGGCCCGAGAACCGCGAGGCCCGCGGCGATCCAGCCGAGCGGGAGCAACTCGATCGTCGCGGTCCAGTCGACGAATCGCGACCAGAGGTCGACCGGCTTGCCCGCCGACCCATCGGCCGCTCCGGCCGTGTGATCGGGCAGGGTGTTGGCGCGGCTCGCCAAGTCGTGCTCCAGCCGATCGAGCGCTTCGTCGTCGCCGAGCTTTGTCGGCGGAATCGGAGCGTCGATCGGCGGCGGAAGCGGGACGGGCGCCGCGGTGTCGCCGGGGTAGACCAGCGCCACCGACGGCAGGCGTTCGATTTCGAGCCAGCGCCAGAGATCGTCGACGACGATGACCGTCTCGCGCCAATGGGCGACGATGGTCCGCAGGTGGGCGCGGTGGAAATCGGGCAGCGTGCGGCTGGTGATTACCGGTTGCCAGACGATCGGCCCGCGCTCAAAGCGCACCTGCGCGACATGGCACGAGACGGGCCGCGGCGGCGAGAGAATGAGTTGTGCATCGCCGGGCATCGGGGTTGGTCCGCCGCTCCAGGGGCCGGCGCTGGTCCGATGAGTCACATAGGGTGATCGCGTCGGTTCGCCGGTGGGTTGAAAGGGTACGAGAATCATGGCTCGCTTCGCAGTCCGGAAACAAAAGGAATAAGCGGACCGCGAGCGAGGGTTCGTCGCGGGGTTCAGATGTTGGGTGCCGGCGGGGTTGCGGGGGTTGCAGAGAACTGACGGGGCGAACGGGGAATGGTGCGTTGATCGCGCCGCGCACGGGGATCACATGACGGTGATCCCGGGCGCGGCATCAACACACCCTGCGTCAGAAGCTGCGGCGCGGGGCGATCACGCCGCGGCGCAGTCCACGGACGCCGGAGTCGGCGACGGCGAAGCGGCCGTTTGCGGCGCGACGGGCGGGGGAGATTCCCGGAGTCGCGCGGCGCGGGCCGGTGTCGTTGGTGATCGAGTGCGTGCGCACCGTGCCGAAGCGGTCGCTCGTGCCTTCGGCGATTGAGGTCGCGCCGCCGCCGTTCGCAGTCGTCGCGGTGCCGCCGCTCGTGCGGGCTTCGCGATGGACCGGACCATCGGCGATCGCAATGCCGGCGCTGCTGGAGACGCGACCATCGCGACCGACGCTCAAGTTGTAGTTCGTCGCGAGCGCGGGGCCGTGTTGCGGCGCGATGGCGTTGCTGATTGAGAGCGACAGGCCGTCTTCATCGACGCCGAGCGCTACGCCACGCGCGGTGCTGATCGGGCCGCTGGTCGCCTCGCTGCGGGTAAAGCCGCGATCGCCCACATAGTCGGCGGTGGCGGCGGCAGTCGGCATGCGGCCGATGCCGTTGCCGGCGGAGGCCGAGGTCGTCGCTTCGGCGGCGAGCGCGGCGTTGCCCGAGACGAGCAGCAGCGACGCGATCAAAAGATTCTTGCTCATTGCGTTGCATCGAAGCAGGTTGCGGGCGGTGTTGAGCAGCGCTTTCATGGTCCGTTTCCTCGTTCTCCGCCGCGCCGTTTCGCCATCCGGGAGCGAATCGCCAAAGGCGGCGCGGGGTGATTTCTGTGGCTGAAAACGAGACGAGAGGGGGGTCGCGAGTATTCAGGAGGGGGTGTCGGAAACGGTCGGCACCCCTTATCGGGGCGAAGGGGGGGGCGGATGGCGCGTCGCCGAAGGGGGTCGCCGGACGCCACACGACGCGGATAGAGCCAAGGCGGGAATCTCCGACATCGCGCGTGAAAACCGGTGTGTCGGCGTCGCTTCGACCCAGGAATTGGCGTGGCGGCGACGTCGCCGGCGGCCAAGCCGCAACATTTTTGCGGGTGATGCACTCGGAGGCGAATATGAAACGAATTGTCACGGTGGCGTTGCATCGTTCGATGGGCTGGATCGCGCTGGGAATACTCGGCACGGGTATCGCGCGGGCGGGAGTCATTGATGACCACGGCGACTCCTGCGGCGCGGCGACGGCGATCACCGTGGATGGCAGTCCGACCGGCGCGATCATCGATCCCGCGACCGATGAGGACTGGCTCAGCGTTCCGGTGCTCGCCGGACATCTCTATCAGGCGACCACGTTCGTCAGCTCGACGAGCTTCAATTCGGAAGTGGAACTCCGAGCCGACGACTGTGTGAGCGTGGTGAGAGAATGGACCATCGGCGGCGCGGATGAACGCGGATTTGTCGCCGCCGCCTCCGGAACGTTCTTCGTGCGCGTCGCGTCGGTCGGCGCCACCACGGTCGGCTTCTTTGAATTGGGATTGACGGATCGCGGCGCCGCGACCGACGACCACAGCGGCGGCCGAGCGGCCGCGACACCGATCGTTGCCGATGGATCGGTGCTGGCGGGGACGCTGAACTACGGCGGCGATGTTGATTGGTTGACGTTTGCCGCCGCTGATCAGCGTGTGTATCGCGTCGACGTGCGAGCGATCGCGGGCGGAAGCGATATGCAAGTCGGCGCGGGTCTCTATTTAGGGGGCAGCGGCGTCGCGAGCAGCGGCTATTCCTACGCGGCTGCGGGTGGAGCCGATGGGCCGTGGGCGAGCGCGTACTACTACGTTCCGGCGGGCGTCGTAGGGCCATTGTCGGTGCGGATCGAAGGCTATCCCGATCTGGTTGGGGGTTACGAACTGAGTGTGACTGATCTCGGCCCGAGCGGTCCGGACGATCATGGCGACGACTGCTTGAGCGCCTCGCCGATCGTGGCCGACGGCACCGTCAATTCCGTCGTGATCGATCCGGTCGCGGACGAGGACTGGCTTGAGATCAATTGCGTCGCCGGCAATCGCTATCAGCTTTCGAGCTACATTTCGTCGGGAGCATTTCTGCCCGAGACGCAACTGATCGGGGCTGATTGCGGCGCTGCGATCATCGATTGGAACGTCTACTCGCCCAATGAGTTTGGGTTTATCGCGCCCGCAAGCGGCGCCTACTACCTGCGGACCATCGGCCCGTCGGGCGTCGGATACCTGGGGCTCGGCGTTACTGACCGCGGCGCGCAGGTCGACGACCACGCCGGCTATCAAGCCGGCGCCACGCTCGTCGTCGCGGATGGGTCGATCCAAAGCGGCGAGATTCACTACGCCGGCGACTTCGACATGTTTCGTTTTGCGGCGATGGCTGACCATCTCTATGGCGTGCAGATCCGGGCGCTCTCTAACCCCGATCCGGTCGCCGTGACCGCCTCGCTGTTCGATGGTCCGACGCTGCTGGGCTTCACCGATCAGTCCTTCGGCGGACCGGGCGGCGCTGGCGCGATCGCGGGCATGGTGTATGGCGTGCCGAGCGGGGCTGGGGCTTTACTGTCGGTGCACGTGGTCGCGGCGACCGATCAGGCGAGCGGTTCGTATGAGCTGATCATCACCGACCTCGGTCTGACTCCGCCCGATGATCACGCGGATTCCTCCGTCGGCGCCACGCCGATCGCTGCCGATGGCACGATTCTGACGGGTGTGCTTGGCGCCAGTACGGACACCGACTGGTTCGAATTCAACGCGATGGAGCAGCGCGTCTACGCGGTCGAGATCCGCGGGCGGATCAGCCCCGACAGCGGCCTGGTCGGCGCGTCGCTGTTGGCGCCCGACGGCGTCCTGGAGCTCGGCTTCTCGGCCTGGTCCAGCGCCGGCCCCAGCTTTGACGGCGAATGGGTGCGCGTGCTCTATTACGTGCCGGAAGGGCAGGCGGGTGCGTATTACGCGCGGGCCGTGGGCTATGGATTTAATCAGGGGGCCTATGACATTCGCGTGTTGCTGGGCGTCGGACTGCCGGGCGACTTCGACGGCGACGACGTGCCCGACGCGGTCGACAATTGTCCGACTGTCGCAAACCCCGGGCAACAGGATGCCGACATGGACGGCATCGGCGACTGCTGCGACAGCGATGCGCCCGACGCCGACGCCGACGGCTTCGCCGACACGTGCGACAATTGCCCGAATCTGTCGAATCCTTCGCAGGCGGACGCGGATGGCGACGGCGTGGGCGATGCGTGCGATCTGGTCAATCCGCTGGGTGACATGAATTGCGACGGGTTTGTCACCGTGGGCGACATTGGCGCGTTTGTACTGGCGCTAACCAATCCGGCTCAATATCCGCTCAGCTATCCCGATTGCAACATCGCGCTGGGCGATATCAATCAGGACGGATTTGTGACGGTGGGCGACATCGGCGCCTTCGTGCAGTTGCTGGTCGGCCGCTAAGCGACCAGTTGGGTGCATGTCGCATGGCAGGGGGCAAGGATGTCGCGCGCTGGGGCGCGACATCCACCCACCCTCTGAAAACAGGTGATGCTCGAAGACCGGTGGGAATCCGGTCTTGTTTTGCATCAACGAACGGCTACGCCGTGACGCCGTAATGCTCGCCCAGCGTCGCGGCCTGCTGGCGCTCGACCATTTCACGATAGCGGCCATCGCGGGCCATCAGCGTGGCGTGCGAGCCGCTTTCGATGATCTCGCCGTTCTCGATCACGACGATCAGGTCGGCGTGGGTGATCGTGCTCAGGCGGTGCGCGATCACAAACGTTGTGCGGTTCTTGAGCAACTCGCGCAGCGCGGCCTGAATGAGCTGTTCGCTTTCGGAGTCGAGGTTGCTCGTCGCCTCGTCCAGAATCAGGATCTGCGGGTCGGCCAGGATCGCGCGCGCGATGCTCACGCGCTGCGCCTGTCCGCCGCTCAGCCGCACGCCGCGCTCGCCGATGAGCGTGTCGTAGCCTTCCGCAAACGTGCTGATGAAGCCGTGGGCGTTGGCCCGGCGGGCGGCGTCTTCGATCTCGTCCCGGCTGGCGCGGGGCCGGCTATAGGCGATGTTCTCGGCGACGGTGCCGTCGAATAGGAACGTGTCCTGTTGTACGAGGCCCAGCAGTCCGCGGAAGCTCTTGAGCTGAATGTCGCGCAGATCGACGCCGTTCAGCCGGATTGCGCCGCGGGTCGGGTCGTAGAAGCGCGCGACGAGATTGGTGACGGTGGTCTTGCCCGATCCGCTCGGGCCGACCAGAGCGATGGTGGCGCCGCCGGGGGCTTCGAGTGAGAAGTTCTTCAGCACGAGCGGATTCGCGTGTCGCGCGGCGGCGGCTTCGCTGCCATTCGCGCCGGCCGTTTCCGCGGCGGGTTTTGCGCGGGGCGCCAGATGGTCGTCCTCGCGGCGGATCTGCGTGCTGATCGGATAGGCGAAGCTCACGTCGTCGAAGGCGATCGAGCGCACCGTCGTCGGCGCTTGCTGGGCGCCGGGGCGATCGGGCATGTCGGTCGGCAGCTCGAGCACATCGAAGATTCGCTCCATCGCCGCCAGCGCCTGCTGCGTCTGGCCATAGGACTCGACCAATGTCGACATGGGGCTGAGCAGCATCATCACGTACATCTGGAACGCGATGATGCCGCCGATGGTGGCCTGGTCGTAGAGCACAAGCACGCCGCCCAGCCACGTCACCACCAGCGTGCAGAGCGGGATGAGAAAGCCCCAGCCCGACCAGACGACGAATTCGAGCGCTCGCGCCAAGAGCGTCTTGCGCACGACGGTGTGGTGCATCTTGCCGAAGTTCTTGCCCTCGAAGAACTCGCGGGCGAAGGCCCAGACCACCCGCACGCCGCCGAAGGTCTCGACGCTGCGAGCGTCGATGTCCTCACGATCGCGGCGCATGCTGCGATAAATCGGGCGGATGCGTCGGATGTAGAGCATGTCCAGCACGATGATCGGCGGCAGCAACAGGGCGGCGGCCACGCTCATCTTCCAGTTGATCCAGACCAGCACGCCGAGCGTGATGATCACTTTCAATGCGGCGATGGCCGGCGTGATGATCGCGACCTGCACGATGCCGGTAACGCTGTCGACGTCGCTGGAGAGGCGCGAGGTGATGCCGCCGGTCTTCAGTTCGGAAAGCTCGTGCAAGGGCAGGCGGAGCATGTGCTCATAGAGCCGCTGCCGCAGCCGGGCCAGCACCTGCGCGTTGAGCTTGGCGACGTTCCAGTGTCGCACCCAGTCGAGCCCCTGCATCAGGCAGATCACCACCAGCACGCCGCCGCCGGCGACGTTGAGCAAGTGGAGCGACTGTTGGCGGCCCAGCGTCTTCGTGTGCTGGATGACGTTGTCGAACATGTACATCGTCACCGCAGGCAGCACCATCGAGAGCAGCGCGGTGGCGAAGGCGACGACGAAGATGTAGGCGATCTTGGCGCGATAGGGCCAGAGCCAGCCGAGGTAGTCGCGGAAGTACTTGCGGCGTTTCTTCGGCTGGCGCGACTTCGCGGCGTCGGCCCCGCCCGGCGTGGCGGAGTCGGCCCCATTGCGGCCGCTGCGCCAGTTCTTGAGAAAATCGCGATAGCGAAGCTTTGAAGTCTTCATCCGGCGTCCATCAAGACCTGCGCGTCGTATTCGGAGATAGTAGAGCGCGAAGGGCAAAGCGGGGGGCGCGAGCGAAAGGACGCGGCGCAACAAAAAGGCGGCGCGACAAGAGGTGTCGCACCGCCGGGTTGTTTGCCGCAGTCGGCCGCCGCGAAGTTTAGCGCTTCGAGAACTGGAAGCGACGGCGAGCCTTGGCGCGGCCGTACTTCTTGCGTTCGACGGCGCGGGCGTCGCGCGTGACGAAGCCGAGGTCGCGCATCCGCGGACCGTACTCGGGATTCATGTGGCACAGGGCGCGGGCGATGCCCATCAGCACGGCGCACGATTGACCGGTGATGCCGCCGCCGCGGGTGGTCGCGACCACGTCGTACTGATTGCGAATATTGACGGAGTCGAGCACCTTGGTGCAGTTCATGCGGTCCACGACGCTGGGGAAGTACTGCTCGAAGTCGCGGCCGTTGATCTTGATCTGGCCGGTGCCGGGGCTGACGAGAACGCGGGCGACGGCGGTCTTGCGGCGGCCG
>JALHOX010000151.1 GCA_022842805.1 Phycisphaerae bacterium
ATCGTGTGGGCGAAGTTCCAAGAAGACTTCGCGCAGATCGCCGCGGCGCTGCGCGCGGACAAGGTGGAGTTCGTGGAGTACCACGGAGCGACCAGCACCGCCGACCGCGAGCGGGCACGCGACCGATTCCAGAACGACCCCACCGTGAAGGTGTTCCTGGCGAACCCCGCGTGCGCCGGCGAGGGCCTGACCCTGACGGCGGCGCGCACCGTCATCTACTACAACACTAGCTTTCGGCTGTCGCATCGGCTACAATCCGAGGCCCGACCGCACCGCATCGGCCAGGAGCACCCCGTGCAGTACATCGACCTGGTGGCCGAGTTCACGGTGGACGAACGCATCATCGACGCCCTGCGCGACAAGAAAGACCTGTCCGACCTGATCATGGGCGACCCCCGCGGCAACTGGATCTAGCATGCAACCCGCAAAGCGAGCGATGGCGTACAACTACGCGTTCCCCGACCGTCCACCCCTGGCCGCGCACATGCCCGAGGGGGCGCCGCAGTGGGTTGCCGGTACGTGGCTGATCGGTGCGTGCTACAAGAACCCGAACCCGCTGTACGGCGCGTATCCGCATGGCTACCTGGAGCGCGTGCACAGCATGTTCCCCGACGCCAAGCAGGTGTTGCACGTGTTCTCGGGCGGGCTGACGGTGTTTCACGCCCGCGAGGCTGCATGGCCCAACCTACCCCGCGACGCGGACGGCGTACGTCAACTCGGCGACCGCGACGCGACCCTGGTGGACCTGAAGGGCCCGGAAGACGGTCGGTTCCCGACGTGGCAGGGCGACATCATGGACATGCCCGCGGAGTGGGCTGGCCGGTTCGACCTGATCCTGGCGGACCCGCCGTACAGCACCGAGGACGCCGAGCACTACGGCACGCCGATGGTGAACCGCGGCAAGATCATCGCCCGGCTGCGCGACGTGGCAGCGAAGGGCGGCAACCTGGTGTGGCTGGATCAGTGCTGGCCGATGCACCGGAAGAACCAATGGCGCACGTGGGCCCACATTGGGCTGGTGCGCAGCACCAACCACCGCATGCGGTTGGTGTCGATGTTCGAGGCCGTGTAACCACAACCCTATCCCGACCCATGACCGACCTGCAAACACTGTCGACGCTGGCCGCCGAGCTGCTGACCGAGCACGCGAAGGTGGAGTCCCTGGAACTGGAGCTGAAGGCCGCCAAGGAGCGAGTACGCGCGCTGGAGGAAGAACGCATTCCCACCGCAATGGACGAGGTGGGTATGGAAGCGTTCATCACGTCCGAGGGCTTCAAGCTGACCGTGGGCGACAAGATCCGGTGCGGCGAACTGAAGCGGCAAGAGGGGCTGGACTGGCTGCGAGAGCACGGGCACGCTGGGCTGATCCGCTGCGAAGTGGTGGTCCCGTTCGGCGTAGGCCAGGACGACACCGCCCGCGAGTTGGTCAAGGAGCTGGCGGGCAAGGAGCTGGCCGCCCGGCAGGAAGCCAAGGTGCTGTGGAACAGCCTGGCGTCCACCATCGGCGAGCTGATGGAGAAGGGCGAGGACGTGCCGCTGGAGTTGCTGGGCGCGCACATCCAGCGCACCACCAAGGTGGTGCCCCCGAAGAAGCCGAAGTAACGACTTGCGCCGCACCCTGCGGCGTGATAGGATCCAACTACCGCAGATTGTTTCGAGAACCCAAACCCAACAAGACCAATGGCCAAGACGACGACTACCAAGACGACCGCCCCCGCGACCGACGCCAACCAGGCGCAGGTCCCCGCGACCACCAAGAAGATGGAGGTGGCGCTGCCGTTCGACTACGGCGAAGACTCGGGCGCCGGCACCAACGACATGAGCCAGCAGGAGCGGGGATTGCCGTTCCTCAAGATCCTCCAGCCCCTGTCCCCCGAAGTGGTGGGACCGCAGGGTATGGTGGCCGGAGCCAAGGCCGGCCAGTTCTACAACACGGGCACGGGCGAGCTGTTCGACCGCGTGACGATCGTGCCGGCGTGCCGCATCCACGCCATCCAAGAGTGGCGCCCGCGCAAGCAGGGCGGCGGGCTGGTCAACCAGACCGTGATCGCCCCCGGCGCCGACTACCCGGACTTCTACAAGGCCGCGATGGAGCGGTGCAAGGCCGAGGGCCGCAAGTTCGGCGACTTCTGGACCGGTGAGCCGAAGAAGGAAGGCAGCAACGAGCTGGCCGAGACGTTCCAGGTGTTCGCCGTCGTTCTCGACGAGGCCCAGGAGCCGGTCGGCATGGTCGTGGTTCCGTTCAGCAGCACGGCCATCCAGGCGTACAAGAAGCAGTACAGCCGGCGGATCGGACAGTTGCGCGGTGCGCCGCCGATGTTCGCGTTCCCCATCACCATGGCGACGGTGCAGACCAGCAACGATGACGGCACGTGGTTCACCCCGGTGATCGAGTTCCCGGTGGAGAACAACCCGCTGAAGTCGGCGCTGGACCCGAAGTCCAACGCGTACCGCGCCGGCAAGGAGCTGCACGGTCTGGTGAAGGGTGGCCACGTCAAGGCCGACGAGGCCGCGGCGGAATCGGCGCGCGAGGGCGGTGCCGCACCGGCGGGCGAAACGTCCGCCTTCTGACCTACTGCGGCGCGACATGGCGCCACCACCATCCGGCGCATGCTAGCGGGGGCGACTACTCCCCGCCGGGTGGTCACTTTCGGGACCCCACCATGCACTGGTCGCCACAGCAAGACGCGGCGCTGCGCGCCGTGTCCAACTGGCTGAACACCCGTTCGGCCCCGTTCTTCTACCTGGCCGGATTCGCTGGCACGGGCAAGACGACGCTGGCCAAGCACTTCGCCGAGGACGTTCCCGGTGGCGTGCTGTTCGCCAGCTTCACCGGCAAGGCCGCGGCAGTGATGCGTTCCAAGGGATGCACCGAGGCCACGACCATCCACCGGCTGATCTACACGCCGCGCGGCAAGGGCAGCGGCAAGCTGAAGGAGCTGCGCGAGAAGCTGGAGAAGGCCACCGCCCCGGACGAGCTGGAGCGGATGCGGCGCGAGATCCGCGACGAGTTGGAGCGAGTGAAGGCCCCGCTGTGGGACTTGAACCCGGCCAGCCCCGTCAAGTCCGTGGGCCTGCTGATCATCGACGAGTGCAGCATGGTCGGCGGCCGAATGGCGGATGACCTGCTGTCGTTTGGCACGCCGGTGCTGGTGCTCGGCGATCCGGCCCAGCTTCCACCGGTGGGCGGGGGCGGGTTCTTCACGAGCCGGGAACCGGACTTCATGCTGACCGAAGTGCACCGGCAGGCGGCCGAGTCCGGCATCCTCCGGCTGGCCACTGACGTGCGCAGCGGCCGCGGGCTGAAGCTGGGCGACTACGGCGACGCCCAGGTGGTCGCGCGGTCGCATGTGACGCCCGAGGACGTGATGGCGGCGGAGCAGATCCTGGTGGGCACCAACACCATGCGCAAGGGCACGAACAAGCGCGTGCGCCAACTGTTGGGGCGATCCGGGCTGATGCCCGAGGCCGGCGACCGGCTGGTGTGCCTGAAGAACAACCACGAGCTGGGCCTGCTGAACGGCGAGATATGGCAGGCGCTGCACGCGGTGGAGCTGGACAGCAGCACCGTGGGCCTGACCATTGAGAACGGCCAGATCACCGAGAACGTGGTGGCGTGGTCGATGCCGTTCCGCGGCGAAGACCTGGGCCAGTTCGACCACGACAAGGAAATCCAGGAGTTCGACTACGGGTACGTGCTGACCACGCACAAGGCCCAGGGCTCCCAATGGGGAAGCGTGTACGTGTTCGACGAGTCGCACGTGTTCCGCCGCGACGCTGCGCGCTGGCTGTACACCGCGATCACCCGGGCCGCGAACAAGCTGGTGGTGGCGCGATGAACGACGAACTGGCGCGCGAGTTCTACGGCTACGCCCGCGAGGTGTGGAAGGTGTGGAAGTACCGTGCAGGATGGAAGGGCCGGCTGGAGGCCGCCGATGCCATACAGTGCGCCGCAGCGCACTGCTGGGCGGTGCGCGACAAGTACCAGCCCCACTTGTCCAGTCGCCGGTCGTTCTTCACGCTGTGCGCCCGCCGATGCATCACCGAGCTGGCGCGGCAACGATGCGTGAAGCGGCGCGCCGGGCGCCCGCTGTCCCTGGACGTTCGATTCCCCGACGGCGGGCTGATGATCGAACCAGTGGACCCCAACCCGCGCCCGTGCGAGCTGGCCGAGCGCAACGACGACGTGGCCAGCCTGCTGGCGGCCCTGAACGACCTGCCGCCGCGCGAGTGGTACGCCGTGTGGGAACATCAACTGCGGGGCAACACCCTGGCGCAGATCGGCGAAGAACTGGGCGTGACTCGCGAGGCGGTGCGCCAAGTCGAGGCGAAGGGCCTGCGCCGGTTGACCGCGACACTGACCCGTGCTAGAATCCAACCATGAGCAACCAACCCGCCCAGCCGTCCAAGATCGTAGCCAGCGAACAGACCCGCCCGTGCGGGTGCCACATCGTGGAGTTCGCCGACAAGACTTCGCAGATCAGCCCATGCGCACCGTGCGGGCTGATGGACGTGGCCCGAGGGCTGAACCACGCCGCGAGCGCGCTGGCTGCCGTGGCCACGCGGCTGCGGATGGAGTCCGGCCGCGCTGCGGTCGCCGAGGCTGTCCGCGCCGTCGCCAACAGCAAACCCGTGTGAGAAACCCCCACCATGTTCGACCGAATCAAGAGGGCGTTCGGCCTTGTGGCCAACGCGTTCCGCCGGCTGACCGGCGCCACCGAAAACGCGGCAGACGCAATCGCGAACGCCGCGGAGCAGTTCACGGTGGCCGTGCGGCCGCTGCCGAGGAGTCCCCACCGCATCCCCCGGTCGTCGATGACCAAGAAGGGGCCGGGGATCACCGCTGCGGTGCGCCGCGCGCTGGCGAGCATGACGCCAGCCCAGCGGCTGGCGTGCCGCGCGAAGGGCTGGGACCGCGGGATGGTCACCGAGGACGGGCGCCTGCGATGAACGGCGACGCAATCGCGCACCGCAAGGTGCTGGACGACGGCTACGTGGAGCTGATCGACTGCATGGGCAACGCCGATGCGGTCGTGGACGCTGCGCGCGTGTCGTTCGGTCGCCGGGCCGCCACCGAGACGCCCGAGAAGAACGCGCGGCTGTTGCGATACCTGCGCGAGCACCACCACGACAGCCCGTTTGAAATGGTGGCGTACAAGTTCCGCGTGCGCGCCCCCGTCGTGGTGTGGTGGCACTGGGTGCGTCACCGCATCGCGTCGTACAACTTCATCAGCGGCCGGTACGTTCCGTTCTCCGAGACGAGCGTGTACCGGATCGCCAACGACGCATGGCGCAAGCAGTCCGGCAGCAACAAGCAGGGCAGCGCGCCCGGCGAGTTCCTGGACCCACTGCTGGGCGGCATCTTCAACGAGCGAGTGGACGCGCTGTACCGCGAGGCGTTCGCGCTCTACCAGGACATGCTGGACGCCGGCGTGGCGCGCGAGCAGGCGCGGCTGGTGCTTCCGTTCGGCGCGGTCTACTACGACGCGCTGGTGCTCTACAACGCCCGCAGCCTGGCCAACTTCATCCGGTTGCGCGCGGCGCCGGATGCACAAGACGAGATCCGCGCGTATGCTGACGCCGTGCGCAGCATCGTTGCCGAGCATCACCCCCAACTTTGGAACACGCCATGACGCACGTTGTATTCCTGAACGGACCCCCGCGCAGCGGCAAGGACACCATCGGCCGGATCATCACCGACGCGGTGCCCGGTGCCCGTGCGGTGAAGTTCGCGCACGCACTGAAGGTCGCCACGCACGCCCTGTTCGCTGGGCTCCAGGGCAGGCAGGTGGACCTGGACAAGCACGGGTACGGAGTCGGAAACTTCCACGAGCTGCACGAAGACGACGTGTACGAGTTCTGCAAGGGGGACCCACGCGACGAGTTCTTCGGGAAGACCCCGCGCGAAGCGTACATCGCCGTGTCCGAGCTGCTGTGCAAGCCGGTATTCGGCCAACAGTTCTTTGGCCGACTGCTGGCCGACGAGATCGGGCGCAACCCGGGCGTGCCCGTGTGGGCGATCACCGACAGCGGGTTCGCTGACGAGGCGGTGCCGATCATCCAGGCGGTTGGGCGCGAAAACTGCACGCTGGTGCGCGTGCGGCGGAGCGACTGCACGTTCGCGGGGGACAGCCGGTCGTACATCGACCTGGACGTGCCCACCCGGTTCGACGTGATGAACGACCTGGACGTGCCGACGCTGGCGTACACAATCCGCACCGCGGTGCTGGGCAAGTTCTAGCACCGCCATGCTTCCCCACCTGTCCGAACTGCCGAAGTGGAACGGCGCCGAGCGCGTGTCCATCGACATCGAGACGCGCGACGAGAAGTTGCACGTGCTCGGGCCGGGCGTTCGACGTGGGGGCTACATCACCGGCGTGTCGTTCGCCGTGGACCGGTGGGGCAGCGGATCGCCGGCGTGCCCCGCGTTCTACCTACCCGTGCGACACCAGGGCGGCGGCAACTACGCCGATCCGCGGCAGGTGTTCGACTACTTGCGCGATCAGGCGCGTGCGTTCCGCGGCGAGATCGTGGGCGCGAACCTGGGGTACGACCTTGACTACCTTCTGTCCGAGGGGGTGGAGTTCCGGCCGTCGTTCTTCCGCGACGTGCAGTTGTCCGGCGCACTGCTGTTGCAGCCCGAGCTGGAATGGGTGTTCGATGAGGAATCGGGCGAGAAGTACCTGGCCGAGAAGATCATCCCGATGAACCTGGACGCCCTGGCGCGGCGCGAGGGGCTGCCGGGCAAGGACGAGGCTAGGCTGGAGGCGTGGGCCGCCGAGCACGGCCTAGACCCCAAGAAGGATATGTGGCGCGCGCATTCCAGCACTGTGGCGCCGTACGCTGCGCAGGACGCGCGGCTGCCGCTCCAGGTGCTCCAGAAGCACCTGTACGCCATCGACGAGCAGGGCCTGGGGAAGGTGTGGGACCTGGAATCCAAGCTGCTGCCGGTGCTGGTTCGCATGCGTCGGCGCGGCGTGCGCGTGGACCTGGAACGAGTGGGCCGCATCGAGGAGCTGGCCCGGCAGAAGGAGCGCGAGGCCGCGGAAACGGTGTCGGCCCGGTCGGGCATCCCCTTCGACCCCGAGGACATCAACAAGGCGGTGGTGCTGGAGAAGCACCTGGCAGCCGACGGCATCAAGTGCCCTCGCACGCCCACGGGGCTGCCGAGCGTGAAGGCGAAGTGGCTGGAGGGCCTGAAGACGCCGACAGCCGTTGCAATCCAGGCGTGCCGGAAGTGGAACAAGGTGCGCACCACGTTCTGCGAGTCGATCCGCGAGCACAACATCCGCGGCCGCATTCACTGCACGTTCAACCAACTGCGGCAGGAGCGCGACGACGGCAGCCAGGTGGGCGTCGGGTTCGGCCGCCTGTCCAGCACCGACCCGAACCTGCAACAGCAGCCTGCGCGCGATCCCGAGATCGGCCCGCTGTGGCGCAGCATCTACCTACCCGACGACGGCGGGCAATGGGCATGCGCGGACTTCAGCAGCCAGGAACCGCGGTGGATCACGCACTACGCCGAGGTGCTGGCCAACGAGCAGGAAAGCGGGTGGGATCCCGCGTCCCGCGACGCCGGGCGCAAGGCGGCGCACGAGTGCCGAACGAACCCCGCGTGGGACAACCACAGCATGATGGCGGGGTTCATCTTCGGCGACCGCTACAGCCACCAGGCGTACGTGGACGGCGACAAGAAAGCGAAGGGGATGCGCGGCGACGCCAAGATCATCTTCCTGGGCAAGTGCTACGGCATGGGTGGCGGAAAGCTGTGCCGGCAACTCGGGCTTCCCACGGTGTGGGTGGTGCGCGATCCAAACGCCGAACGGTGGACGACGTATCCCGTGGCCAGTGAGGCCGGCGCCGCGCTGCTGAAGCTGGGGCAGAAGCCGTTCGAGGCCGCCGGCGAGGAAGGCGAACGCATCCTGAAGCTGTTCGACCGCGGCGTGCCGTACATCCGTGCGCTGATGAAGTCGACCAGCACGGTGGCCGAGAAGCGCGGGTGGATCCGCACCGCGCTGGGCCGCCGCTGCCGGTTCCCGCTGAACCTAGGCAACGCCGGCGATCGCGAAGACAAGCGGTACGCGTGGGGGCACAAGGCGCTGAACCGACTGATCCAGGGCACGAGCGCAGACCAAACAAAGCTGGCGATGGTGGCGGCCGACGAGGCCGGCATCCCGCTGCAACTCCAGGTGCACGACGAGCTGGACCTGACCGTGCCCGACCGGGCCATGGCCGACCGGCTGGTGGAGATCATGGTGGCGGCGATGCCGTGCAACGTGCCGACCAAGGTAGACGTAGAAATGGGCCCGAGCTGGGGCGAGATCCACGCATGATCCTTTCCGCTGCAACTCTCCGCCGGCTACAGCCGGTTCAACCGTTCTGCGAGCGCACCGTGCACCGCGGCATGTCGTACGGCGTGTCGCTGGCCGGCTACGACGTGCGCGTGGACTTCCCGCGCGTGAATGGGGACTGGCCGGCGCATGGCACGTTCTCCCCCGAGTTCGGGCACGGGCGCCTGATCCCAACGGGCGGGTTCCTGCTGGCCGCAACACTGGAGCACTTCATCATCCCGGTGAACGTCGTGGCGTTCGTGCACGACAAGAGCACGTGGGCGCGCCGCGGGCTGTCGCTGCCGCCCGTCGTGTTGGAACCTGGCTGGCGTGGGCACCTGACGCTGGCGCTGCGCAACTTCGGCCCCGAGGCGTTGTCCATCTTCGCCGGAGACCCCATTGCGCAGATCGTGTTCCACGAGCTGGACAGCAGCGACGGGCCCGGCTACACTGGCAAGTACCAGGGCCAAGGCCCCGAACCCACCCCCGCGCGGATCGAATGACCGACGCCACCAACTGCCCGCTGTGCCACGCCATGCTGCTGATCGGGGACTACTGCCCCCGCTGCGGACGTGACGCGGAACCGTGCAGCAAGTGCAACGGCGACCGGGTGTACTGCTGGACCTGCGGCGAGCGCGAGAACGCTTGCGAGTGCGAACCAGAAGTGCAGAACCTGGGCGACTGCGACGAATGCGAGGACTCCGACGCATGATTCGCTGCCCGAACTGGCTGTACAACTGGATCGACCGCCGCGGCCGCATTCCTGGCTGGGTACGGTGGCTGTGGCCAACCGCACATTGGTGCCCGGAAATGGATGCGTTGCTGGTGATCGACAACACCACCGATTGCTTCTGCGGGCATTGCGGCAAGCGAACCCGTGCCGATCGCCGACACCGCCACCCCCGCAGGTTCTTCCACGCCCTGAGCAAGAAGAAGTTCAACGGACCCGTACCCTTCTAAACATGACCACCGACACCCCATGCGCTGCCGCCCCCAGCAAGATGCTGCCGGGCATCCCGGAGCACACCATCGTGTTCCCGACCGCCAACGACCGCGCACTGTTCAACGCAGCGGTGAACCTGGCGCACGACCAAAAGCTGCCGCTAGTCGATGCGCTGTGGATCGCGTACGGCATCGCCGCGGACATCGCGCCGGCGCTGGGCGAGCTGACGTATGCCGAGGAAACCACGCTGTTCATCGGCAGGGGCGTGTGGTCGCCGTTTGTTGCGGTGATCGCCGCGCAGAAGCAGCACACCGGCGACAACGTGCCCATGGTCGCACGCCACGTGTGGCTGCGGACGACGATTGAGGGCGCACGGTACTCCGACGCTAACTACCTGGTCGGTAACGGGCGTTCGGACGGCAAGGGTGGCAGCTACAAGGCAACCGTGGTGGAACCGGCGGACTATGGAACGTGCTACGACGTGACGGTGGACGTGAAGGCGTACCCGTGCCGCGTCACCAAGCAGTGGTTGGACGCGTGGGACGAGTTCACGCGGGGTCTGTCGTGCTAGAGAAGAACATGCGCAAGCTGGTGGTGGAGC
>JALHOX010000152.1 GCA_022842805.1 Phycisphaerae bacterium
GTCGGAATGCGCACGTTGCGGTGACCAGTTTGATGACTCCGCCAGGGGGTTCGAGGGGAAACGACGGACTCGGGCCGGAGCTGAGGGCCGCAGCGGCGATCCGAATTCAGCAAAACAGCGCAATCTGGGTGTTGTTGGCGACGATCGCCGCGACGCGCTTCGTAGCATTCGCGCGGAGATTCGCAGAGACAGTCGATTGTTCTTCAAGACGGAGGGATGTTCATGTCCGAATTCGGCGGTCGCCACATGGAGCTGTTCGGGGCGGACTTTGCGCGCGGGCCGTTTGCGTCGTCGCGGCCGGAGATCGCGGCGTTGCAGATCGCGACGCAGCTTGCGCAGTTGCGGGCGCCGCTGCTGCGGTCGGACAGCGAGATCGGGGCGCATGCGGAGTTCATTCAGTCGCTGGCGGACAAGCTGATGCCCGACTTCGCCAGTGCGCTGAAGTTCGACGTCGGCAATGAGATTCTGAACGCCGTCGCGACGACCATTCGCACGAACATCAACAACTACAGCCTGCTCGAAGTCTGGCTGGCGGACGAAGCGGGCGGCGGGCTGACGACGGTGACGCCGACGACGGTGACATGGAGCACGGGCGTGGTGTTGGCGGAGCTGACGGTGCGTAAGCACTATCTGATCATCACGTCGAACACCGGGATCGCCAGTGCGACGGTGAGCTACAGCCTGTCCAAGACTTGGTACTGGGGCGTGGCGCGAATGGGGCGGGCCTATTACTCGTCGTCGTTGTCGTTCTCGTAATTGTGATCGCCGTGGTGACGATGGAGCGATGCGCGAATGGCCAAGAGCGGTAATGCAAAGAAGGACTATGAGAAGACCTCGACCGCGGGCGTCTTCGTTAGTTCGCGGCTGACGGTCGAGCAATTGCCGCGGTATGTCGACGGGCGGGCGGTCGTGGCTTTCGCGATCGACCCGGAGAACGAGCACATCGTTTATTTCGCGACGATGCCGGTGGACGGAGACGTCGACGTCGCGCGGAAGTGGCAGGCGATTGACGAGGGAACGTAGCGCGGCGAGGAACGGGCGGTCGGGGCAGTGATCAAACGCTCGGTGGCGATGGCGGCGTCGGGCGCGCCGGCTCGCCGCCCACGCGGCGCACGATCACCGCGTCGCCATTGGCCACGCATTTGCCGCTGGCGAGGCGGACGGCGTTGAGGTTGATCACCGCGTTCGCGCCTTGCTTGGCCGCGGCGGCTTTCAATTCCTCCACCGCTGCGGCGGGCGATGGCGCGCCTTCGATGAAGACGGCCTCGATCTGCTGCACGATCTCAAATCCGGCGATCGTCGCGCTGCTGCTGGTGGCGATGATCTTGCCGCTCAGACGCCCGATCTCGTGCAATTTCTCCTGCGCGGCGGCGGCGCGGGCCCGCGCATCGCGGCGGCGCGTGCGGGCGTAGGCCGCTTCGCGCAGGCCGGTGAGCAGCCGCGACACGAGCATGAGCAAAATGAGCACGCCCGCGCCGAGGACGGCGAGTTGCGTGATCGGGTCGTTGAGCGAAAGCCAGCTTGGCATTAGCGCGATCCCGCGGCTCCGGCCGCCGCGGCGCGAGCGACGATGCGCCCGTTCCGCCGCGAATAGAGCGTAGCCGCCGCGACGCCGGCGAGGAGCAGCCCCGCCGCGACGACGCCGAGCAGATAGGGGATGAGCCGGTCGAGGCCGGGGATGTTGGGCAGGCCGATCGCGCCGCTCGCGGTGACCATCGCACCCATCGTCATCATGTCCGACACGCCGCAGACGCGACCGCGGCGGCTATCGGGTACGAAGCGCTGAATGGTCGCCATGACGGTGATGAGCAGGCCGGCGCCGTGCATGCCGATGAAGAAGAACGACGTCGCACAAATCCACCAAGGCCAGTGACCAACGACGGCTCCGCACAGCACCGCGACCCAGAAGCCCGCGCCGAAGAGCGTGAGCATGACGGCGGTGGGGATCGGCAACTTCGGGCCGACGATGGTCATCAGCGCTGCGCCGGCGGCGAGGCCGATCGCCATCACGCCCTGATACTTGCCGATATCGGCCAGGTCGCCCGCGAACACATCGCGCACGATGGCTGGGATCATCGAGTTCACCGCGCCGGCGGCCGCCCAGAAGACCGTGCCGAGCAGGATCATTTGCAGGATGCGCCGGTGGGAGAGGACATAGCGAAAGCCCTCGGTGACGGCGCTGAACCCGGCGAGTTCGGCGCTGTGATGGGTCGGGCGGGCGCGGCTCATGAGAATGGAGGCGACCAGCACGGCGCTAATGCCGAAGGTGAGCGCGTCGAGCTGGTAATTGACCGAAGGCGAGTAATGTTTGGCGAGCCAGCCGCCGACGCCGTAGCTGACGATCGAGGCGATCGTGCCGAGGGCGCTGATCATGGCGTTGGCGCGGACGAGTTGGTCTTCCTTGACGAGGTCGGGGAGCAGCGCCTGTCGCGCCGGCGAGAAAAACGCGGCGAGAAAGCCCGCCATCGCGAGCGGCACGACGACCGTGTAGGTACCGAAGCCGGCGGCGAGCATCGTCGGCACGGCCCAGATCAGCGAGAGCATCACGACGCCGCGGAGGATGTCGGAGCCGAACATGGTCCACTTGCGGCTGAACTTGTCGGCCCACCAGCCGGCGAGCGGGGCGATGAAGGGGAATGGCAGGAAGAAGCCGAACTGCATGAGGGCGCGGATGCGGGTGGTGTCGTCGCGCTCCATGCCGCCGAGCTGCTTGAGCAGGGCGAATTCGCTGAGGTGGTCGCCGACGGCGCTGATTCCCGCCGCCGCCCAGAGCAAAAGGAAGTTGGGATTGAGGATGACGAGTCTGGGGAGCGAGGCTTCGGTCTTGGCGGCCGAACTCATGCGGGTGGTCCGATCGGTTTTGTAGGGTCGGCATCTCGCGCGCCGCGACGGCCCCGCCGCGCGGATCGCGTTGGCGGGGAATCTAGGGCTGCGGTGGGGCGATCACAAGCGGGGAGAGCACGGCGGGAGCATATGTTTTAGTTACGAGGCGACTAGGATATGTCGGTTTGGGCGTGGATGCTGTTCGGGCGTGATTGTCGCGACTGTCTGAGTTCCATGTCAGTCCGAGTGCCCGCTGGCGATCGAACGGAGAGGGTGAGAGAAACTGTAGTTGTGGCCGAAAGGCTGGGGACCGCGAGGGTCCAATCGCCGTCGGCGGCGTGCACGCTGATGTCTAAGAGGTATTCATCGATGCCTTCGAACACGAGGTTTAAGACGGTTGGGTTAGCGGGACTCTTCGGAACCTGGTTGGCCGCAGCAACGGCTGCCGCGGAGTGCGACCCGAGATGGATGCTGGGGCAGGGTGTTCCGGGTGTATTCGCCAACAATCCCGATGCTCCGGACGTAGGCGTGCTCGCGACCACCACGTGGGATCCCGACGGGGCGGGCGGAGCCCCCGAGGTACTCGTGGCAGCCGGTAGTTTCGAGATCGCGGGTGACACCGTGGTCCACAACATCGCGGCGTGGAACGGCAGTTCCTGGCAAGCGCTTGGCGCTACGTTGGGAGACGCGCCGGGTGAGGTGGTGCAGGTGCTTGCGGTTTACAATGGCGAGTTAATCGCCGGCGGGCGTTTTGACACAGCGGGTGAACAGTCGGCGCGCGGCATCGCGCGCTGGGATGGACAGTCATGGCGGCCTTTGGGCAGCGGAGTCGGCACCCTCCAAGCCGATCACGTCTACAGCCTTGCCATTTTCGAGGGAGAGCTCATTGTTGGAGGCACGCTTAGCGCCGCCGGCGCGGAGTCCGCAACCACGATCGCGCGCTGGAATGGCGAACGATGGCAGTCGTTCGAGAACGGAATCGGAGTTTCTTATTCTCCCCGCACGTATGCGCTGATGGTCTATCAAGGTGAGTTGATTGCGGGCGGACAGTTTAAGGTTGACTTCTCGGATGGAAATGGTGCGTTCGTCAATTCGAACATCGCAAAATGGGACGGGAGCGCGTGGCGTCAGATCAGGTTTTCTCCAAATCCAGAAGTCGCAGGA
Organism: Phycisphaerae bacterium; assembly: GCA_022842805.1. Lineage (GTDB taxonomy): Bacteria > Planctomycetota > Phycisphaerae > UBA1845 > Fen-1342 > JALHOX01. The sequence goes on from JALHOX010000152.1 coordinate 3,988, forward strand.
GTAGTTTTTGCCCTTTCCGTCCATGACAACGACTTGATCGTCGGGGGGCGGTTCACCGCCGTCGGCGGGAATCTAGCGCGGAACATCGCTCGCTGGAACGGCTCCGTCTGGCGGTCGCTCGGTGAAAACGCGATGAATGGAACGGATGCGACTGTCTACCAGCTCACGACATACGACGGGAAACTGGTCGTCGGCGGCGATTTCGAATTCGCGGGCGGCGCTCCGTCGAGTCGCATAGCGTGCTGGGACGGCAGCGACTGGTTCCCGGTTGCTTCCGGCGGCGTGCAAGGCGTCGGCGGCAGCACTTCGTCGGTCCGCACTGCGACCGTGTTTCAGGGCGAACTCGTTGTCGGCGGTCGATTTTCATCCGCGGGAGATCAACCGGCCGAAGGAATCGCTCGCTGGAACGGGATCGCGTGGGGTTCGCTTTCCGATGGATTGCAGAACGGCGTCAATGGCTCGATCGATGCGTTTGCACACTACGAGGGCGAATTGATCGCGAGCGGGTCCTTCACCGGCGCCGGCGGACGGCTTACGAATTGCGTCGCGCGCTGGAATGGCACCGCTTGGCAGCCCTTCGGGGACGGCCCTGAGTACGGCATGAACGGCCCCGTCTTCGCGCTTACGGTGTTGGGCGGCGATTTGATGGCAGGCGGTTACTTCGGTACCGCCGAAGGGCAAGTCGCCTACCGGGTGGTGCGCTGGAACGGCGTGACGTGGCAGGCGATCTCGCCTGGAAACACCGCACCCAACGGGGCGGTATACGCGCTGACTGAGTACAACGGGGAGTTGGTGGCCGGCGGCTATTTCACCTACGCGAGCGGCGGACTTGTCAATCGCATCGTGCGCTGGGATGGCGCTCAATGGCGACCGCTTGGCGACGACACTTCGCGCGGCGTGAATGGAGGCGTGGAAGCGCTGATCACGTTCGAGGGAGAGTTGATTGCGGGCGGTGTGTTTACGCTCGCGGGCAACCAGCCCGCGAACCGCATCGCCCGATGGGATGGCTCGGCCTGGCGACCTCTGGCGTCGGGTGACCAGAATGGATTGGACGGTCGGGCGAGCGTATTCGCAATCCGCAACAACGCTCTCATCGTCGGCGGCCAGTTTTCTGTCGCCGGTGGGCGACCGGCAAACAACATCGCACAGTGGGACGGCATCGATTGGCAATCGTTCGGCGACACCGGCGAAAACGGTACCAACGGTGCGGTCGAGGCGATTACGGCTTACAACAGCCGGCTGATTGTCGGCGGGACTTTCACGAGCGCGGGCGGAGTTCCCGCCCATCGGGTCGCCAGCTGGGATGGCGTCCGCTGGCAAGCCCTTGGCGTTGGCGTCGAGTGCGGAACGAGTGACTCGGTCCGCGCGCTGGCTTCGTATCAGGGTGAGTTGGTCATTGGCGGGTCCTTCATTTCCGCAGGTGGCAACACCTCCGTCAACTGGGCGCGCTGGGAGTGCGCCATCGCGGCCGATCTGGATTGCAATGGCTTTGTCCACGTGGGCGACATCGCGCCGTTTGTCCTGGCGCTCACTGACTCCACTGCATATATCCATTCCTATCCAGAGTGTGATGCGTCGCGCGGGGATCTCAATCGCGATGGTTTCGTTTCTGTGGCAGACATTGGACTGTTCGTCGCGGCGCTGATCGGCGGATAGCCGCCAGTATCGACCGCCAGATGCCATGCCGACGGCTTTTGCGTCGGCATGTGCTCCGCCTGTCGCGTCCGGCGGCATAGACAAGTTGTTCTCAACTTGTCCATGTCGGCGACGACCAGCGCGCCGTTTAACCCGCGGACAAGCGGAGTACCGCTTGTCCGTGCCACCCCAAGCCTCTTACGCGATTGCCATCCGCACCAACCCCGCGAGCGCCGCCAGCGCGACGATCGCGACTACGCCCCAGCCGCGCCAGACCATGAGTGCGAAGGCCGCGACGCCGAGCGCCACGTTGATCCAATCCACGCCGCCGGTGGGGGTCTTCAGCGCGTGCAGTGCGAACCAGACGGCAAGATTGAGGACGACGCCGACGACCGCGGCGGTGACGGCAGAGAGGGCGGCGGTGAGCTGGTCGTTGGAGCGCATGCGCTCGACGTAGGGCGCGCCGAGAAAGATGTAGAGGAAGCAGGGCAGGAAGGTGACCCAGGTGCTGATCGCGGCGCCGAGCGTCGCGGCCAGCAGCGGCGAGAGCGAGCCGGGGTGATTCCAGCCGCCGAGAAAGCCGACGAATTGCACGACCATGATGAGCGGGCCGGGGGTTGATTCGGCGAGGCCCAGGCCGTCGAGCATCTGGCCTGCGGAGAGCCATGAGTGGCGTTCGACCGCCTGCTGCGCCACGTAGGGCAAGACGGCGTAAGCGCCGCCGAAGGTGACCATCGCGGCTTTGCTGAAAAACATGCCTTCGCTGACGAGTGTGTGGTCTCGCCCGAGCACCAGGGCGAGCGCCGCGACCGGCAACCACCAGAGCACGCCGCAGATCGCGACGACGCGGATCGCGCGGGCGAGCGAGGCATCGGCGTGGTCGGCGATGTGGTCGTCGTGGATGACGGCGGTCGCGCGGCCCGCGCCGCCGCCGTGAGGCTTGAGCAGCGCGAACTGTTTGGGGGCGATTTTCCAGCCGATCCAGCCGATCAGCGCCGCGCCGGCGATGATCCAGGGGAAGTCGAGCTTCAGGAAATAGATGGCGACGAAGGCGGCGGCGGCGATGGTCCACATCACAGCGTTCTTGAGGACGCGCCGGCCGATGCGGATGACGGCGGCGGCGACGATGGCCGTGACGGCGGGCTTCAGACCGGAGAAGACCGCGGCGATCCAGGGTATGTCGCCGTGCATGACGTAGATGTAGCTGAGCAGCCAGAGGAGGAGCGCGGAGGGGAGTACGAAGAGCGCCCCGGCGACGATGCCGCCCCAGGTGCGATGGAGCAGCCAGCCGATGTAGGTGGCGAGCTGCTGCGCCTCGGGGCCGGGCAGGAGCATGCAATAGTTGAGTGCGTGCAGGAAGCGGGCCTCGCTGATCCAGCGCTTGCGATCGACCAACTCGGTGTGCATGATCGCGATCTGGCCGGTGGGGCCCCCAAAGCTGATGAAGCCGAGCTTGAGCCAGAAGCGCAGAGCCTGGGCAAAGGTCGGGTGAACGGGCGCTTCGTCGTGCGCGGTGGCGGCGTGGTGCGGTTGTTGACTCAAAGGCGGTCTCGGATCGGTTGGTCGGAATTCGGGAAATCGCGTGGAGATTCCACCGGGAGTTTGGGAGAATAGCCGTTGAATCACATCCCCTCATCCGTCGAACGCAGCATGGCGCGCGTGGCGACAAGCGGCGCTCGATCGGCGCATCGGTCGGAGAAACAGTTCATGTCGAAACTGCAAATGCAGAGCGTTCGCTGCACCGCTGTTGCTTCGTTGCTCGTCGCGGGTGGGGCGATTTTCGGTGAGTCCGCGCTGGCCGGGCAGGGTGAATGGACGTTTGGGTTAGAGACGCGATTTATTTCGGCCGACGGCGGGGCGCTGTCGGGCGGGCAAAATATCGCGGATGACCAGGGTTCGTTTGCGCCGCTGCGGGCGCCGATGGATGCGTTTCTGGTGGTCGATCTGGAGATCGGCACCGCGACGGCCGACGCGTTCTCGGATCAGGAGTCGATCGTCGAGGCGACGCGGCTCGTCGCGCGCGGCTCGGCAAACGCGACGGTGACGACCGGCCGCGCGGGCGACAGCGCGGTGGCCAACGGTCGATCGAAGTATGAGGTGAATTTTTCGATCAACGCGCCGACGCGCTTTCGGTTAGAGGTGCGCCTGTCGGAGACGGGGCTGGGCAACGCGGTGGTCGAGATCTCGCGGGGTTTCACGGTGATTCGCAGCATTCGATCCGACGACGCCGTGACCAGTGTGCGCGAATTCATCACGCTGCCGGCGGGTCAATATGCGTTGCGGGCGGAGACGCAGCTCAGCACATTTTTGTTTCAGCCGGGGCAGGTCTCGGGCGCGGGCGGATATGAGGTGCTGTTTGCGCCGTCAAGCGCGACGCTGGTTGGCGATTTGAATTGCGACGGAATCGTTTCGGTGGGCGACATCGGGGCGTTTGTGCTGGCGCTGACGGACCCCGCCGGCTACGCGGCGCAGTTTCCTCAGTGCGAGCCGGACAATGGGGATGTGAATGCGGATGGGAATGTGACGGTGGGGGATATCGGCGGATTTGTGGCGCTGTTGACGGGGGAATAGCGCCGGGTCGACAGCCAATGGAGCACAGGGCAGGTCGGGTGGCACGGACAAGTTTTATTCAACTTGTCCGTGTTTGTTGAGATGCGGCGCGCCCTCCGAAGCCACGGGCAAGCGGAGTACCGCTTGTCCGTGCCACCCATCGCTCAGCGAGCTGCGGGTCGCGGCTCGTAATTGCAATTCGATTTACTTACGCGACAGAATCGGACACGACGGGTGGAGAAAATCGCCTTGCCATTTCGCCGATAGCGACTGTATGGTGAATGAGCGTTCGTTCACTTAACAGTCGCATCGCTGGCGGAGTTTCGCATGGCGCGGCCGATCGTCAAACGAGAGTACATCACCCGCGGCGTGGTCGAGGTGATCGCTCGCAAGGGGCTGCACGCGACCACGATTCAGGACATCGCCGACGCGGCGCAGGTTTCGCCGGGGCTTTTGTATCGCTATTGGGAGGATCGCGACGACCTCGCGGCGGAGGTGTATGTCGAGCATTATGAGCGCGTGTTGCAGTTTGTGGCGGGGCGGGTGGCGCTGCAGGCGGATTTTGCGGGCAAGCTGCGGGCGATGGTGGAGGCGGTGCTGCAATTCGCGGACGAACAGACGCACATTTTGCGGTTTTTGCTCTTCAGCCAGCACGAATTGGCGACGCATGTCACGCCCGAGCGGAACATCCACCACTGGCTGGAGCAGTTGCTCGACGAGGGCATGCGGGCGGGCGTCGTGCGGTCGCTGGATCGCCAGGTGGCGGTGCAGATCTTGATCGGAATCGTGCTGCAGCCGATCGTGGGCGGGCTGTACGGGCGGTCGCCGACGCCGTTTTTGGCGCTGCGCGATGAGCTGTTGCGGGCGATCGAGGGGGCGCTGCTGGTTTCGCCGCGGGTGACTGGGAAAGTGGTGGGCAAAGCACGGAAGTAAACACGGGTCATGGCGTTCGCCAGAAAGGACCGGCTAGAAATGAATAAAACTTTATGCATGAATGGGCGTGAGAGGAGCGGCGGCTGGTCGCTCGTGGCGATTGTGGCCAGCGTCGGGCTGTGTGCAACGGGCTGGGCCGGTGGAGCGGCGCCGTTCAAACATCAGGTCGAGACCTATCGGGGCGACGACGACACGGGCACGATCGCCTTCGTCATTCGGCTGGAGCAGCCGTTCCTGGCGAACGAGTTCGAAAAGAGCAACTTTCTGCGGGCGGCGCCGCTGTCGGAGGACGTGCGGCTGATCTATCCGGCGCAGACGCGTTTCGAGAAAAAGCACGCCGCGTTTTTTGGCCGGCTACGTAATCCAGCGAACGCCGCGGCGAACGGGGGCGAGAACCAACCGGCGCGGGTGCGAATCGACTACGAGACCGTGACCGAAGCGCTCGATGGCTCGCGCGAAGTGCGGGCGAGCAGTGTGGAGATCGACATTCCGCGACCGCCGGCTCCGGGCGGGGATCGGGAGATCTACGCCGAGTGGGCGCGGATGCAGACGCGGCACTTCGCGGCGCTGCTGGAGTATTACCCGCGCGATGCGTTCCTGCAGTATGTCGTGCTGCAATCGGCGGAGCGGCACGGCATCACCGCGCCGGCGCTGCCCGCGGCGGCAGAGCGCGGCG
>JALHOX010000153.1:0-8078 GCA_022842805.1 Phycisphaerae bacterium
CGCCGCCGCGCAGTTGCAGATTGCCCGAGGTCGTCCCGCCCAGGCGCGTGTATTCGTCGCCGTTCGTGCCGAAGGTCAGCAGACGGCTCTGAGCGCCGTTCAGCTCGAGCGCCGTGTTGACCGCGTTCCGAACCTGCAGCAGGCCGTTGCCGCTGCCGTCTTCAGCGTCCATAAACACGCTGACACCGCCGGCGGCACGATACATCTCCATGTATCCGCCCTCGCTGGTGGAGCTCGACGCGCCCATGCGGATCGCCGTGTCGCCGCCCTCGTCCCACATCTGCATCCATCCGCCCCAGCCATGCGAGCTCATGCGGGCGTGGACGGTGTTGACGAGGTTGTTGTTGATGTCGCCGACGCTGATCGAGTTCTCCGACCAGATCTGGCCCGTCGCGCCGTCGAGATACGCGTTGATCTCGCCGTTCTGCATCGTCGTCACATAGCCGCCGCCGGCATTGGCAAATTGCGAGACGGCGCCGCTGTTGTCGTCGTTGACCAGCGACGCAATGCCCATCGCCGCGTCGAACACAAAGCGCGGCACAGGCCCGCCGCCGAAGATCGCGAAATAGCCGGGCACGCCCGCCTCGCCCAGCTCGATCGCGTCGTCGAGCTCGGGGCTGGCGACACGGTCGACGCGATACGCATAAGGCACCGAACCGACCGGCAGCCGCGGCGCAAGCTCGGCCCCGCCGTTCACGCGCACGCCGATCTGCCGCGCGGTGCCGTCGAAGTTCGACGGGCTGAAGGGCACGAGCACATCGACGATGCCGTTGGAAAGCGGGACGGCGTTTAGCACGATCGGCGCGCCGAGGGCCGCGCCGCCACCCGAGTAAAGCTGAAAGGTGAGATCAGCGGTGGGGCCGGGCAGCGGGTTTCCGCCGTTGTCCGTCAGCCGCGCCTGAAAACTGAACTGCGCGCTGTTCGCGTCGAGGATCGGGGCCAGCGGCACGGTCGGCGTGCCCGACTTGATCACCGGAATCGATACGGGCGATGGCGTTTCCGGCGCGGCGGGCGCGTCGAGAGTCACGTTCGTCGCCGGTACAGGAGCGATAATGGCGTCCGGCGGCGCCTGACCCAGCGCCGAGACGCCGCTCCCCAGCACCAACACCGACATCAGGCTTCCGACACCACACTTAAAGCCGCGCATGCTCGAACGTTGCATCTGATCGTCTCCTGTAGAGGGCCGGCACTATCCGGCGCGAAGGGCAAAGCGAATCGTCTCGGTACGCCAAGCGGCAGCGCCCGGCGATCGGTCACGCGACTTGCTGAAAAATTTCGGAGGGGCTTGGGGCCGAGCGCTACCGCGGGTCAGCGTGGCGGCCCGGATTGAAGCGGGTGATGTGCACAGCAGTCGAGAAACGAAGGGAAATCACGAAGGAAGGGGGGGGGGCGCCGCCGCACTCGCCCACCGGAGCGGAACTTCGAACAATCGGGAAACGCCCCCCGGCCGATCCGAACTCACATCGAATTGAGTCGCCCGCCGTCGACAGGCAGGTTGATCCCGGTCACATAACTCGCCTCGCGCGAGGCGAGGAAGGCCACCGCCGCGGCGATTTCATCGATCGTCGCGAAGCGCCCCATCGGGACGCCCTTTCGCGCCTGTTCGACAACCGCTTCATAGGGCACGCCCTCCCGGGCGGCGCGGCTCTCGAATAGCTCCTTCAGCCGATCGGTATCAGTGAAGCCCGGCAGGACGTTGTTCACCGTGATGCCGAATGGCGCCAGCTCGCGCGAGAGAGTCTTCGCCCACGCCGCGACAGCCCAGCGCGTCGTGTTGGAGACGCCGATGCCGGGGATCGGCTCACGCACGCTGGTCGAGATGATCTGGATGATCCGCCCATAGCGACGAGCCTTCATGTGCGGCGTCAGCGTCTGCACCAGCACCTGGTTGCCGAGCACGTGCATCTCAAACGCCCGACGAAAGGCGTCGACATCGGCCTCAAGCACGGGGCCGGGCGCCGGACCGCCCGTGTTGTTCACGAGAATGTCGAAGCCGCCGCTCGCGGCCAGCGCCTGCTCCGCGGCGCGGCGCAGGGCTTCCGTCGCGGCGAAGTCGGCGGCCTGCCACTGGTGTGTCTGGTTCGCGGGGCGCGGCAATTCGGCGGCGACAGCGGCCAACGCAGCAGGGTTACGCGCCAGCAGAGTGACGGTCGCTCCTTGCCGCGCCAGTAGATTCGCCGTGGCGCGGCCGATGCCTTGTGTGCTGCCGCAGACGAGCGCGTTTTGTCCGGTGAGGTCGAGCACGATTGGTCTCCTGAACTCGGCAGGATAGTCGATGATGGCAGGGGGGAAACGGTGGTGCGAATACGCGCCCGGATCGTGCGCAATCACTCAAAGCATCAGGGGGCAGGCGCCACTCACAAACTGTACCGCTCACCGCACCGCGTCACGGCCGCACCGGGCCGACTCGCGCTCGCAATTTGCGGCATAGCGTTTCACGCGTCAAAGCGCGCGTCACGGCGGAGACAACGTTGTCGGTTCCCCGTCGGGATATTTCCGCCGAAACTCGCGCCAGACGATCAGCGCCAGCGGGCCCGCGATCGCGCAGAACACGACAATGACCCAGAACAGCGCGATCAGTTGAATCGCGATCATGCCGGTCAAGCCGGAGGGCATGCGCTCCGGCAATAGAAACGTGCGCTGGATCAGCGCAAACATCTCCACCGCCGCCGGGTCGCGCCGCATTGGCGCAATGGCGTACTTGGCCCAGACGCCGCCGCCGCGCGCGTAGTAGCCCATCGCGCCGCCGCCTTGTGCGATATAACCGGCCGCGCCGCCGCCGTTGGCAAATCCGCCCACGGCCCCGCCGCCGATGGCAAGCAGCAGGCCGATGGCCCAGCCGCCGACGGAGATCATTCCCACCGACATGCCGCCCAAGGTCAGCCCGCCCGTCGCGAATCCGCCGATCGCGATGATGCCGCGCGCGAATCCGCCCAGCGCCAGCCAGCCGGTGGCGATGTCGCCGAACGCGATGATGCCCTTGGCGTGGCCGACTTTCTGGTCACCAAGCGGGCCATAGGCGACGTCGATCAGCGGCAGCCCGAAGATCACATAGGGCGAGCGATAGCGCTTGCCGAGCACGACGGCCCCGCCGCGCTGCAACACCTCAACCAGCGGCTTGCCGCACTCCGGGCACTTTGAAGAACTGGTCAACCCCGTGAGCGTGTAGTTGCAGTTTCCGCAATACGGCTCGCCGGGCTTGCGCGCTTTCGAGTCGGTGGTAGCGCTCATGTCAAAGATGTTACTCGCGAGAGCGCGGTCATCCGCAAACGCCGGCGCAGCGCGCCGCGCAAATGCGCTGTTTTGCACAACTTTTGACCGGCGGGGCGGCGCGACCTAGCCTGATGAGATTCGGCGGGCGCTGGCGCGGCCCGCGCATTCACCCCTCTGCAAGACGGCAGGCACGGATGGCTTTCGCCTCGGGTTCCGTATCGTTTCGACGCTTCGCGATCTCGGGCTCGCCCCTCGGCGAGGACCACGACAAGCTCGCGGCGACGCTGGCCGAGTTCGCTTTTGGTCGGCGCGGCGCCGCCGATCCGACGCTCCAGGTCGGCTGGATCAACCCGACCCATCTTTTCGATCACGAGATCAACCCGGCCAAGATCGGCTTTGGCCGCTTCGCCCACATCGCCATGCGGATCGACCGGCTTTCGGTCCCCGCGGCGGTGGCTCGAAGCTATCAGCGATTAGAGGAAGAGGCGGCGCTCGCAGCCAGCGGGCGGGCCTTCCTCAGCCGCAGCGAACAGCGCGCGGCGAAAGAGACGGCCAAGATCCGCATCGAGCAGGAGATGAAAAGCGGCGCGTTTCGGCGCATGTCTTCCGTGCCGATCCTCATCGACCTCCTCACAAACACGCTGCTGCTCGGCGGCGGAGGGGCCAACGCCGGCGATCGCCTGATCGAACTCTTCGGAAACACCTTCAATCGCCCGCTGATCCCCATCGACGCCGACCAGTTGGCCGAGCGGCTGCTGGGCACAAACGCCCGAGTGCTGGAGCAGATCCGACCATTTCATCTGGTCGAAGAGCCCAACGAAGCGCCCGACGGCGAGTTGCCCCAGATCAGCACCAGCTTTCTCGGGCGCGAGTTTCTCTCCTGGATCTGGTACCTCACCGACGCGACCGCCTCGCCCGGCCTGAAACTCCGCAACGGCGACGAAATCACCGTTGCGATTGATCGATCCATCCGCCTCCAGTGCGACTTCGGCATGACCGGCGTCGCCGCCCTGACGGCCGACGCCCCCGCCGGCCTCCCCGAGGCCCGCGCGGCAGTCGCCATCGGCAAGCAGCCCACGCGCTCCGGTTTGGTCATCGGCTCGCCCGTCGGCGAATTCGCGCTCACGCTCGACGGCCCCAAGATGGCCGTCTCCGGCATGGTCGTGCCGGAAGAGGAGGCGAGCGACAACCGCGGCCCCCGCGAACTGCTGGAGGAGCGCTTCGAGCGCTGCTTCGACAGCGTCGGCCTGCTCGACGTCATCTTCGAGACATTCCTGCGAGTCCGCGTCGGCGCAAACTGGGGCGCAACGCTAAGCGACATGCAAAAGTGGGCCAGAGCCGCGGCAGGATCGGCAAATCGCTCGGCGGCCCGCGCGGCGATCGCCTAAGCCCAATTCGCGCCCGCCGGCGAGTCGACTCGGACTCACCGCAGCCAACGGGTGATCGGTCCACAGGACCGCCGCGGGTCCGAACGGCGCCAATCGCCGCTCGATGGTTATGGGGCCTGCCCAGCTCGCGAGCGGCTTCCCTCGCTCCAATCGCCGGCCGGCTTCCAACCACCCCCGTTTTTTCAGAATCGCGGATTTTGGATCGCGGCGCGCGATATACTGCCTCATGCTGGGAATAGTTGGGCGTCAATCGGCGTTCAACCTAATGCTGGGTCGGGCGAAATGCACGGGAGTCTCCGCGCATAGCGCCTCCGTCATATCAGCATGCAGTTCGCCCGAGCATCACGGCCCTTGCTTGTCGCGAGGTTCCGCGGTCGGCGAGTTTTAGCTTCGTACACGTGAACCAAGGCTGGTTCCGCGAGGTGTCGGGCGTGCACACCCGACGACACTTGGTATTGTCCGACCTGTAGCCCTCTGGAGAGCGAGAATGAGCGGAAAGACGTTTCTGGCGAGTCTGGTTGGGGGTTGTTCGGCATTGCTGCTCGGAACAGGAGCGGTCCTGTCGGTTCAGCAGTCCTCGGCCGTCCGCCCCGCCGATGGCGAGTCGCTGACGCCCGCTGCAATCGTGAACGACGCCATCGGCCTCATCGAGAGCCGCGTCTTCAAGCTGGATGTCCCGAATCGCGCCGATGTCGACAGCAGCTTCGCCGTCAACGTGCCGATCGAAGGCACGTCGCGCCGCCTCAACCTCCGTCTGCAAAGCGTCCGCGCCGAGGGTTACATCCTCCGCGCCCAGCTCGCCGACGGCAGCTACAGCGACATCACCCCCGGCGAGATCAACACCTTCGTCGGCGAAGTCGACGGCCTGCCCGGCTCGGTCGTCGCCGCCGGCCTCGATCATGATGGCTTCACCGCCTCGATCCGCATGCCCGACCGAACCATTTACATTGTCGAGCCGGTCGCGGCCCACGTGAATGGCAGCCGCCGCGATGAATACGTCGTCTTCCGCAACGACGATTCGACCCCCGTCCTCGGCAGCTGCGGCACCGACCACAGCGGCGAGCTGAGCCAGGCCGACAACGGCGACATCGAGCAAGGCACCGGCAACTGCGGCGGCGCGTGCGTCGCCCAGATCGCTTTCGACGCCGACTTTGAGTACTACCTCGCTCGCGGCAGCAGCATCCCGAACACCGAAAACCGCATCAACCAGATCATGAACATTGTCAACACGTTGTATGACAATGAGGCCGATGTGCGTCACACGATCACGGCCATCATCGTGCGCACCGCCGAGCCCGATCCTTACAGCTCGAGCGATTCCACCACGCTGCTCAACCAGTTCCGCAACCACTGGCTCGCGAACCAGGGCGCGGTTCAGCGCGACGTCGCCCATCTGCTCACCGGCCGCTCCATCACCGGCACGGTCATCGGCCAGGCCTTCAACATCGGCGTCATCTGCACCAATCAGGCTTATGCCTACGCTCAGTCCGATTGCTGCGGCTTCCCGAACTGCGCTGCCGACCTCACGGCTCACGAGCTCGGTCACCTCTGGGGCTGCACGCACGTCTCCGACGGTCTGACGATGAACCCGTCCATCACCTGCGCCCTGAACTTCACAAACTCGAACGTCACGCAGATCGTCAACGAGCGCAACAGCATCGCCGGCGCCTGCCTCGATCCGTTCAATCCGCCCCCGCCGCCCGGCGCGTTCAATCTCGTGAGCCCGGCGAACGGCGCCACCGGCGTCGCCGTCAACGCGACGCTTGACTGGGCCGATTCGGTCGGCGCCCTCACCTACACGGTCGTCGTCGACGATGACGCCGACTTCTCCACCCCGCTCATCAGCCTCGCCGATCTGGCCGTTTCGCAGGCCGTGCCGGCGTTTGAGTTCGTGCAGGGCCGCACCTACTTCTGGCGCGCCACCGCGGTGAACAACACCGGATCGACCAACTCGAACCCGGTCACCGGCAGCTTCACCACCATTCGCGATTGCAACGGCAACGGAATCAACGACGTCGTCGAACTCGCCAACCCGGCCAACGACTGCAACAACAACGGCGTGCTCGACGCTTGCGACCTGAACGGCGAGTTCCGCTTCGCCTCCGATGAGCAGGGCCCGATCTTCTTCGGCACCAATCAGAGCTTCAACGTCCCGAACACGCGCGACGCCGTCAGTAACGTCAGCTTCCGCGTCCGTTCGCAGAGCGACCTGAACACCGCCATCGAAACCTACGCCATCCGCGTCAACGGCGCGATCATGGACGTCGTCTTCGACGGCTCGTTCGTCGACTGTGCCCTCACGCAGGACAACGGCTCGGCCACCGCCGCCGCCTTCAACGCGGCCCGCGCCGGCAGCCCCAACATCACCGTGCTGATCGAGCCTTCGACCGGCGTCGGCAACATCGGCTGCACGCAGACCTACGTCAGCTTTGAGATGTGGTACAACGGCACGCCGACCAGCCTCGACGGCAACGGCAACAACATCCCCGACGAGTGCGACGGCCCGGCCTTCGCTCTCGGTGACATGAACTGCGACGGAATCGTCTCGGTCGGCGATATCAGCGGCTTCGTCCTGGCCCTCACCGATCCGGCCGGTTACGCGATCGCCTTCCCGACTTGCGACATCAACCTGGCCGACATCAATCAGGACAGCGTGGTCACGGTCGGCGACATCGCCGGATTCGTGGCTCTGCTCACTGGTGGTTGATCAGCCGCTTGCCTGATCGATCCGGTCCCCAGATCGATCAGTGAGTGTCGATTCAAATGAATCACTCGGGCGACGAGCGCGAAAGCGCACGTCGCCCGAGTTCTTTTTCACCGCAGAAGCAGCGCACAATATCGCGCCTGTGTCCGCCCTCGACGCCAAACCCCGTGTCCGAGCCGCGGGCCTCAGGGGGTAGGGCGAGTTCCACCCGCCTCTTGGTGTGTCGAAGCTGACCAAAGGTGTTGTCGTGTCGACGGAGCACTGATTCACGCGAAACACATTTTCGCGACGCAGCGGGCGTACCGCGCGGCGGCTATGTGGCCGAGCTTGGCGGATTCGGCTGGGCGGGCGAAGACATGCCGACGCAAGAGCGGTTCGCATGGCGCTGGCTTTTGCACATATGATTCCGGTGCCGTTGACCCAATGCGGATCGACTTTGATTCGCTGCTGGGATAGATGCGACGGTGCTGTTGAGGGGCGTGACGACGCAGAAGCCGTCGGCATGGCGCGAAGCGAGAGAATCAACATGGGTTACTACATCCGCCTGCTGTCACCGGTCGATCGGTGCGTGCTCTTTGCTGAATTGCAGGCATCGCTGGCGGCCATTGCGCTACCCGCCAAGTTGGCCGTTCATGCCGGTTCAGAAACGGATTGGCAAATGCTGACTCTTTCCCACCCTGATGGGACGGAGATCGCCGTCATTGAGCGCAACTTGGTCGCGGAGGGTTCGCTCGCCGCCGAAGAACTTCGGGAGTTCCATGACGATATCGGCC
>JALHOX010000153.1:8088-9777 GCA_022842805.1 Phycisphaerae bacterium
TCCCGAATCCGCTCGATCTACGCGTTCCAAATTCTTTCAGGAACGGACGCGGAAGGGGGCTGGGAGATCTTCGGCGCGCTAAGGAACGCACTCTGGCAACGATCCACCGGGATCTTTCAAGCCGACGGCGAGGGATTCTCGAACGAAGAGGGCTATCACATTTTGTGGCAGTTTTCCGATTCGGTGTCGGGGGCGTGGTGGATGGGCGTGCTTCAGGATGGGGCTTGGGTTCATTTTCAGATCGACCTGGGAAATCACGACCATCGAGAGGCGTTCTTCAAGGGGCGGGTCCCGGACGGGGCAATTCGTGCGTAGCGAATGCACTGCAGTGCTGTGAGGCCTCCGCGCGCTACCCGCCCGTCGCCACCTTCCGCGCTCCCGCCGTTGACGGCCCGGCCTTCTCCAACGCATCAATCACTACCCGCTGCGTCAAAATCTCCGGCAGGATGATCGGCTTGTCCGCCGCGCCGGCAGGGTAGATCACGTTCAAGGGCACGCCGTTGCGTCCGTGTCCGCGAATCTCCGCCAGCATCTCCGGCGCTTCTTTCGTGAAATCGGCCTTGATCGCGAAAACGCGCTTGTCCTTAAACGCATCGCGAATCAGTTCCGTATTCAGCACGGCGTTCTTGTTCTGCTGACAGGTCATGCACCAGGTCGCGGTGTAGTCGACGTAGACCGTTCGGCCCTCTGCCGCCATCCGCTCCGCCAGCCGCGGCTCCCACTTCTCCCACTTCAGCTCGTAAGGCGAGACGGAGAACCACCACCAGCAGCCCAGCCCGCCCACCGCCAGCACGGCGGCAGCGGTGAACCAGCCGCGCAGCGTCTGGCCCCAGTTCGCAACCAGGCCCACGCGCCCGATGATCCAGCAGGCCAGCCCCACGACCACCAGGTACATCACCGCCGCGAAAAGCTCGAGGTCGGTCACCTGATGCTTCAGAATCCACAGCAGCCAAACCACGACCGCCATCATCACAAAGCCGACGAGCTGCTTAAACGTTTCCATCCACGCGCCCGGCCGCGGCAGCAGCTTCAGCCAGCCCGGAAACGCCGTCAGCAGCACATACGGAAACGCGAGTCCCAGCCCGACGACCATAACGCCGCCCGCGGCGGTCAGCGGCGGAAACGTCGCCAGCACGCCCACCGCCGACCCCAGCGCCGGACCGACGCAAGGCGTCGCGAGCGCCGTCGCAAAAATGCCGTTCAGAAACGCTCCGCCATAGCCCTCGCGGTGGCCCGCGGCGCTGACTGCGGTCTGCGCGCTGCCCGGAAGGGCGATTTCGTAGACCCCCAGAAAGCTCAATCCGAAAGCGAATACTGCCACGGTCAGCACGGTCACGAAGATCGAATTTTGCAGCAGCGACCCCCACGACGCGCCGAAGAAGCCCATCAAAATCGCAATCGGCAGAAAGCTCGCCAGCACGCCGAGCGTGTAGACCAATCCGAGCGAAAAAATCCGCGCCCGCGATTCGCCCGCCTGATTCACAAAGCCGAAAATCTTCAGCGAGATCACCGGCAAGACGCAGGGCATGATGTTCAGAATCATGCCGCCCAGAAAGGCGAAGAGGTACGCATACAGGATGGATCCGCCGCCGCCGCCGCCGCTCGGGCCGCTTGCGCGCGCGAGCGGCATATTGTCGACCGCGTCAAACGCGCGATTCGCGACCGCCGCCTGCCCCTTCGCGACGATCT
>JALHOX010000154.1 GCA_022842805.1 Phycisphaerae bacterium
CCATCTCCCACGGTAGGCACATATAGAGATCGGCTTCACCCAATGGGACAGCCGCGCCGAATCGGCGTGTGAGAAGGGTCGCTATCGCAGTATCATGCGGGGCTGCGAAAATCTTCGCGGGGCTACCAGCCTGAAGATTAAACCCCATTGATCTCTCCCACCAAGTACGTGAACGCACAGAATCGTCAACGTCGCTCGTGATCCAGCGTCTAGGCTAGCGAGTCGTTGGGTGGCCCGGACAAGTTGTACTCAACTTGTCCGCGTCATCGGCGCCCCGCGGCGAGAAGACACGGAGAACGGAATACCGTTATTCGTGCCACCCACGTCCTTGGCCGTGCCAGCCGCCAATCTCGTTACACCTTCGCGCGCCGCGCGGCGTGCGCGGTGGGTTTTGAGCGCTCGGTGGCGGGCGGCTCTTCCGCTTGCTCCGCCGCCTTCATCACCGCCAGCGCCGCCGCGACCACATCGGCCTCTGTCGGCGTGACGTGGTTGGCCGCCGGGCCGAGGGGGACGTAGGTGTCGTGGCCCACGACGCGGCGGGCGAGAACCTTGTCGCCGCAGTGTTCGTGGATGTGGGCCAAAATCGGCTCCGACATGCCACCGCTGTAGCGGCCTTCGTCGACGACCAGCACGCGGCCCGTCGCGAGCGCCTGCTCGACGATAAACGCGGCGTTTAGCGGCTGAATCCAGCGAATATCGCAGATGCGAATGCGCAGGCCGTGCTGCTCGCGAAGCGTCTTCGCGGCGCGGAGCGACATGTGCAGGCCGTTGCCGAAGGTGAGGATGGTCATGTCTTCGGCGGCGGCATCATCGGAGCTGCGATGACGCGCGCCCGCGCGAGAGAACTCCCCGCTTTCGCGCGCCGCCAGCACCGCATCCATCAGCTCATTCGGATCGGCCGAGCACCCCTCGCCCTCCTCGATGGTCATCCCGCCCGCATCGTCGAGGCGATAAATCGCCCCAGCGCCAAACGGAATCGCCTGTTCCGGCGTGGGATAAGCAAAGCTCCACTTTGCATCGCCATCGGCGAAGAGATCTTTGGTCATGTAGAGCGCGATCGGCTCCATGAAGCAGACCACGCGCCCGTCGATGCGGGCCAGCGCCATGCAGGTGCGGAGCATCTTGGCCGCGTCGTCGCCGCGGGCGGGGACGCACATGACGATGCCCGGGATGTCGCGGAGCGAGGCGAAGCTGTTGTCGTTGTGGAAGTGTCCGCCGAAGCCCTTCTGGTAGCCGAGCGAGTTGATTCGCACGACCATCGGATTTCGGAACTGGTCCTTGCTGAAGAACTGCGTGCTGCACGCTTCGCCGCGGAGCTGGTCGATGGCGTTGTGCACGTACGCGAGATACTGAATCTCGGGCATGGGCAAAAAGCCGAAGTGGCCGGCGCCGATCGCCATGCCGAGGATGCTGGTTTCGTCGAGCAGCGTGTTGAAGCAGCGGCCGACGCCGAAGCGCTTGGTGAGGCCGGCGGTGACGTGATAGACGCCGCCCTTGGCAGCGACGTCTTCGCCGAAGACGAGCATCTCGGGGTATTTGGCCATCAGGTCGTGCAGCGCCCAATTGATGAGCGCCGCGAGGTGTCGCGGCGGCTGATTCTCGGGCAGGCGCGGGCGGCCGTCGCTGATCTTGGCGAAGGCGTAGACGTACTCCAGCTCGAAGGCTTTGAGGCGGTCGGCGTCGGTCGGCGGGCGCGTGGCCTCGGCGAAGACGCGGTCGGGCGTGTAAGGCGCGAGCGGGGCGACGATCTCCGCGGCGCTGGCGAGCTGGCGCTCCTTCGGTAGCGCGGCGAGCTCGTCGGCGACGCGCTTGCGGACGCTCTCGTAAAGGCACAGCACTTCGTCGGCCAGCATGTAGCCGCTGTCGATCATCAGGCGGGCGCTGGCGAGCAGCGGATCGCGGGCTTCGACCGCGGCGATCTCGTCGACGCTGTGATATTCGGTCTCGATGTCGGTGCCGGCGTGGCCGAGCAGGCGGACGACCTTGAGATGCAGAAACGCCGGGCGGCGCGTGCCGCGAACGTAATCCGCCGCCGCGCGAGCGACGCGCATCGACTCGGCCAGGTCCTGCCCATCGGCGAAGAAATACTTCATGCCGTAGCGCTGACTGAACTGCGACTCGATCCAGCGGTCGGGCGTGTGCACGCTGATGCCGATGCCGTTGTCCTCGCAAACGTAGAGCACGGGCATGGGCAGATTTTGGTGGGCCGCGTAGCAGGTCGTGTTAAAGGCCGACTGGGCCGCGGCGTGATTGGCGGAGGCGTCGCCGAAGTTGCAGACGACGATCGAATCGTGCGGGATCTCGCCATGGTCGCCGACGATGATCGGCCGCTTCATGCGCGCCGATCGGGCCAGAGCGGCGGCGGCGCCCATGGCGCGCGGAAGCTGGCTGGCGATGGTGCTGGTCTGCGGAATGACGCAGAGCGGCACGCTGCCCCAGACCTTGTGTCGCCCGCCGGAGATCGGATCGGCGGCGGAGGCCATGAAGGAGTGCAGCGTCTCGCGGATGATGTTGACCTCGGGCCGCTGGCGGGCGCGCTCGACCATGAACGCGCCGCTGCGATAGTGCAGGAAGGCGGGGTCGCTGTAGCGCGTGGCGCGGCCGACGACGGCGTTGGGTTCGTGGCCGCTGCTGCCGATGGTGTAAAAGCCGCGGCCGAGTCGGCGGAGCTCGCGGGCCATGAGGTCGAGCATGCGGCTGGTGATCTGCGATTCGAACAGATCGCGCAGCTCGTGGCCGGTGACCGTGTCGCCGTCGAAAGGCGGCTGGTCGAGCGCGCGGCGCGGGGCGACGTGCTCCTGATGGATCGGGCTGTTGCAGAAGTTAACGAAGTTACGGTCGACGACCGCGGCGCGGTTCAGACTGCTCATGGCGCTCATAGTGGGGGCATTGTAAGGGGGACGGGGCGATTCGAACGAGGTCGTAAGCGGTGGAAGAAAATGCAGAATGCAGAAGGGGCCGATGGGCGATGATTGTCTCTTCGCTGTCTTGGTGCCAGGCCGCCCAAACGCCCACGCGAGCGCTTTCTGCATTCTGCATTCTGCATTCGCTATTCTTCCCCCATGAACATCGCCTACTTTGACTGCTTCTCCGGCGCCGCCGGCGACATGATGCTGGCCGCGCTGATCGACGCCGGCTGCCCGCTGGAACATCTGCAAGACGTAGTCCGCAAGCTGTCGCTGCCGGGCGTTGAGCTCACGGCGACCGTGACCGAGCGGCATTGGCTGCGCGCGTTGCATGTCGACGTGAAAATCACGCCCGACCCGTCGCAGAAACACCGCCACCTGAGCGACATCGAGCGGATTATCCGCGCCGCGCCGCTCGACGCCTCGATCATCGACGACAGCCTGAAGATCTTTCGTCGCCTCGCCGCGGCGGAGGCGCACGTCCACGATTGCAAGATCGAGGAGGTGCACTTTCACGAAGTCGGCGCCAACGACGCGATTGTCGACATCGTCTGCCACGTTGCCGCCTTGCGCAAGCTTGGCGTGGAGCGGGTCGAATGTTCGCCCATTCCTCCCGGCAGCGGCGCGGTGAAATGCGATCACGGGCTGATGCCTGTGCCCGCCCCGGCCGCGGCGCACCTTCTGCGCGATACGCCGATCGCCGCCTGCGATGAACCCGGCGAACTCTGCACGCCGACAGGTGCGGCGATCCTGACGACGCTCGCCGAGCGTTTCGGCCCGCCGCCGAACATGCACGTGACGAGCGTGGGCGTCGGCGCGGGGACGCGCCGTGGCGTGACGCGCCCGAACATCTTGCGCGTCTTTCTCGGCCGGGTCGCGAGCGACCCGCGCGAGCTCGAACACGACACCGTGACGGTGCTGGAAGCGCAAATCGACGACATGCCGGCGCAGGGACTGGCGTTCACCGCCGAGCGATTGCTCGCCTCGGGTGCGCTCGACGTCTATCTCGTGCCGATTGTGATGAAGAAGGGCCGGCCGGGATCGCTGCTGAGCGTGCTTTGCAGCCCGGCCGACGCCGACGCGCTGGAGCGGCTGATCTTCGCCGAGACGACCACCTTCGGCGTGCGCAAGACGAGCGCGACGCGCTCGAAACTGCGACGCCGGAGCGAGC
The DNA here is from genome assembly GCA_022842805.1 of Phycisphaerae bacterium. GTDB lineage: Bacteria > Planctomycetota > Phycisphaerae > UBA1845 > Fen-1342 > JALHOX01. Next base: position 4,078 of record JALHOX010000154.1, read on the forward strand.
CGGTGACGACCCGCTTCGGCGAGATTCGCATCAAGCTCGGCCTGCGCGGCAACGAAGTGCTGCAGGCCGCGCCGGAATACGAGGATTGCGCCGCGGCAGCGAGGAAGCATCAGGTGGCGCTGCGCGTGGTTCAGGAGGAGACGTTGAAGGCCTGGCGGGCGCGAGGCGGTTTGTGATCGCCGACCGATTTCGCCAGTGCGGCGCACGGACTCGATGACGACGATCGCAGTAAACCCTCGCACGTCGCAAGGGTCCGTGCAACCGGCCGATCGACTCGATGGGGCATCTCAAACCCGACGAACCTGCGACTCAGAGCGACCAGTAAGACGATGATGCTCGCCTCCCTTGCCGTAACGATCGCCGTCGCCGCTTGCGGGTTGGCGCTACTCGCGCTCGCGCCCAGCGCCTGGTCGCGAGCGCGATCGCTTCTGCGCCCGCAACCACGACTCGGAGAGCCGGAATCGCTCTCGCTCGCCGAAGACCTGGCGGAACTAACCCGCCTCGTCGAAGAGCTCGAGCAGTCGGCCCTCCGCCAGAATGCGGCAATGGGCGAGCGAATCGCGGGCCTTGAGCGCGCGCTGGCGTCGCTGAGCCAGGCTCCGACGCCCGCGGAGAGCGCCCCCGGCCCCGAGGCTTCGCCCGAACCGCGCCGCCGAACGAGAGCAGTCATCGCCGAGGCGCCGGTGCAACGCAAAGTCGAGGCTCCGCCCGCGGCGACCACGCCCGCAATTTCGCCATCCGCGATTCCCCACTCACTGTTCACCCCCGTCTACGACCTCGCCGACCAACGCATTCCGCCCGGAGAAATCGCCCGGCGGACAAGTCTTCCGATCGGCGAAGTCGAAATCATCCTCGGTCTGCGCGTGCTGGGCATCGACGCCGCGGCTTAGGCGATTTTGCGGCCCGGCCGCGGCGAGCCGATTCGCCGCGTAGCCCTGCGACCCGCAGGCCGCTGCGAAGAGCCGCGTCCGCCGGACTCCGTCCCGCTTGCCGTTTGTCGGCCTGCCCGCCGCGCCAAATCAGATGGATTCGCCGTTCGGCTTTGGTTCGGCATCGGTACGGCATATATTGCCCGCCACGATGAATGGCGATTTTCAATCGAGCTACGCGACCGAGGCGCTGGTCCCCCGCGCTACGGCCGGCACATCGACCAGCGACGCCGCCGTCGCGAGCGTGCTAAAGCAATATTGGGGTTATGACTCGCTTCGCCCCTTGCAGGCCGAGGCGATCCGGGCCGGCGCGAGCGGCCGGGACTCGCTGGTCGTTCTGCCGACCGGCGGTGGAAAATCGCTTTGCTATCAGATTCCGCCGATGGTCTGCAATCGTGTGGATGTGGTCGTTTCCCCGCTGATTTCGCTGATGAAGGATCAGGTCGACGGCCTGCGCGAAAACGGCTATCCGGCGGTGGCGCTGCACAGCGCTCAGGAGGGAAGCGCGAATCGGGAGATCATGCGCGAGATCGGCGAGGGAAAATACCGGCTCGTGTTCGTGGCGCCGGAGCGTTTGCTTCATCCGGCGTTCCTGGCGCTGTGCGAGCGGGCACGGGTCGGGGCGTTCGCGATCGACGAGGCGCATTGCATCAGCCAGTGGGGGCACGATTTTCGCAAGGACTATCGCCAGCTCGCGCGGCTGCGCGAGGTCTTCCCCAACGCATCGATCAACGCCTTCACGGCCACCGCCACGCCCCGCGTGCGCGAAGACATTGTCGGCCAGTTGCGCCTGCGCGATCCCGCGATCCTGGTCGGGCATTTTGATCGGCCGAATCTCACCTATCGCGTGCGGCCGAAGCTGGACGTAGAGGGCCAGACCCTTCGAACGATCCGACGACACCGCGATCAGGCCGTGATCGTCTACTGCCTGAGCCGCAAAGAGACGGAGCGGATGGCGGCGTTTCTGAAGGAAAATCAGGTTCGCGCGGCGCACTATCACGCCGGCATGGAAGCAAAAGACCGGCAGGAAACGCAGGAGCGTTTTCTGAACGAGCAACTCGATGTGATCGTGGCGACGGTGGCGTTCGGCATGGGCATCGACCGCGGGGATGTGCGCTGCGTCATTCACACGTCGCTGCCCAAGTCGGTGGAGCACTATCAACAGGAAACGGGCCGCGCCGGGCGAGACGGGCTGCCCGCCGAGTGCGTGCTTTTCTATAGCGCCGGCGATGCGATTCGCAACGAAGAGCTGATCCGGCTGTCGGCGGAGAACGCCAACGACCCGGAGACGGTGATCGAAGGGGGAATGCAGCTCCTGCGGGCCATGCGGCACTACTGCGATCTGCCCGCATGTCGCCACGCGCGGCTGGTGGAGTACTTCGGCCAGACGCTGGCCCATTCGAACTGCAAGGCCTGCGATGTCTGCCTGGGTGAGACGAAGCCGGCGGACGACGCGACCGAGCTGGCGCGGAAGGTGCTGTCGTGCGTGGCGCGGGTGCAGCAACGTTTCGGCCTGGGGCACGTGCGCGATGTACTGTTGGGCAAGAACACAAAGGTGATTCGCGATTTGGGACATGACAAGCTGACCACGCACGGGCTGCTAAAAACCATGAACGCCGACGTGCTCACGCAGGTGATGTACCAGTTGGTGGATCAGGGCTTGCTCAAGCGGACTCCCGGCGATCGACCCATTCTGCAGCTTTCGGAAAACGGGCTGCGGGCGATGAAGGGGGAGCGGCGCGTGCTGCTGTCGATTCCGCAGGCAGCGCCGACCACGAGCGAAGCGCCGTCGCGTGACGCGGGCGAAGCGCTGTCCGAATCGGAGAGCGGGCTGTTTGAGGCCCTGCGCGGGCTGCGGCGCGGGATGGCGGAGATGCGCAAAGTGCCGCCTTTCGTAATCTTTCCCGACACCGTGCTGATCGAGCTGGCTCGCTCGCGCCCGACGACGATTGAAGCCTTCGGCGCGATTCGCGGAGTCGGAGCGCGGAAACGCGACGCCTTCGGACGCGAGTTTACGGCCCTGATTCGCGACTATTGCGACACGCACGGACTTTCACACGGCAATGGCCGCGCGCCTGAGCCCGAAGAAGGCGACGAGGAAGAAATCGTTCGACCGCGTCAGAGTTCGAAGCTGAATCCGCAAAAGGAGCGGGCGTTGGAGATGCTGATGCAAGGGGCGGCGATCGAGGACGTCGCCCATCAGACCGATCGCGCGATCAGCACGGTCGGCGGATATCTGGCGGAGTTGGCATATCGAAATCCGACGCTGGACCTGACGCCGTGGGTTCCCGCCGACCTTCAGCACGCGATTACGGAAGCGACGATTCAAGTACCGGATGGGCGATTGACCGCGATTTTCGAGAAGTTGCAGGGCCGGGCGAACTTTGAGCAAATTCGGGTGGTTTTGGCGCGCTGGCGCGCTGTGGCCATGCGCGAGGGCGGTTGAGGGGCGGACCGTCGAGTATCCGGGAAGTCATGACCGGCGCATCGTCTGTCGACGCGGGCCGCGCGATCAGAGATGGAGCGAGTCGTCGGCGATGGCGTCGAGAAACGCCAGATTGGTCGCCAGCACATTCGGCAACGCGATGATCTCGTCCCGCGTACACCAGCGGATCGCCTGCACCTCGGCTGGGTTGGGCGCGAGAGCCTCGTCGAGCATCTCGACCAGCCACCAATGCAGGCGGAGCGACGCGCCGCGCGTCACCTCCCAGACTTTGCGGATGGCGCGGACGGTCCCGCCGACCTCCTCGCGGAACTCGCGAACGACGGCCTCGTGCTGCGGTTCGCCGGGCTCGATCGAGCCGCCGACGAAGCACCACGCCCCGCCCGCCAAAATACCCTCGGCCCGCTGAATCATGAGAAAACGTCCGTCGCGCCGCACGACCGCGACCACTCCTTCGACCATCCGCTCCAGCTCGCTCACACAACCCTCGGTGATACGCCGCGCTGCCGCTGCTCGCCCGACGCAAGTACATTTTCCGGCCATGCTCTCTCGACGCATCCTAATCGCCCTATCGGCGCTATTGCTGCCGGCGCTGCTGCTGCTGCCGCTATGGCGCAACGCGGGCCTCGGCGCGGGCGAAGACGACATCCTCTATTACTGGCCGATGCGTCTGCACTTTCAGCGCTGCTTCGACGCCGGCGAATGGCCGCTCCTCAATCCGTGGAACGGGCTGGGGCGCCCCTTCCTCGCCGACCCGCAGACGGCCGTCTTCTATCCGCCCACCTGGCTCTTCGCGCTGGCGAAGATCGACGTGGCCTATCCGCTGCATCTCGCGCTTCACTTCGCGCTGGCCTTTTATGGCGCCTATCGCCTGGCCCGAAGCGAGCGGCGCAGCGCGGCGGCGGCGGTCTTCGCGGGCATCGCATTCGCTTTCTGCGGCTTCATGCTCGCGCATCGGGCGCACTTCACGATGCAGGCGGCCGCCGCGTGGGCGCCGCTCGTCGTTTGGCGCGTGCGACGAGTTGTTCAATTGTCCGAAGCGTCGATCCCGCGCGGCGTCCGGGCCGGCGTCATCGCGGCGATCTGCCTGGCGCTGCAAGCGCTGGCGGGGCACGTGCAGATGGCGGCGCTGACGGCCCTCGGCTGCGTTGTGCTTACGCTCGCCGAGCGGCGTCGCGCGACAGGCATCGCAGAGCATCAGACGCAATCTGGACCGATCCGCTTCGCCGCCCTGCTCGCTGTCTTCATCGCGTCGGCCGGACTGTTCGCCGTTCAGGCGATCCCGACCTGGCGCTATATGCGCGTCTGCGAGCGGGCGAGCTGGTCCTATTGGCAATTCACCGAAAATAGCCTGCTGCCGACGGCAGCGCTGACGATGCTCTCGCCGTTCGCGCTCGGACAACGCACGCCAAACGCGATGGGCGAAGCGTGGTGGGGTCCGTCGCATCAATCGGAGCAGACCGGCTATATCGGCGTGTCGACGTTGATCCTCGCGGCGCTCTCCCTGCGCCTGCCCTGGAGGGCGCAGCCGCAGCGCGGCGCGTGGGCATGGCTGCTATTAGCCGCAGTCTTGCTGGCGCTCGGGCGTTATGGGCCGCTTTGCCCGCTGCTCTATTGGCTGCCGGGCAGTCAGCTTTTCCGCTGCCCGGCGCGGGCGTTGCTGCTGGTAGATCTGGCGCTGGCGATGTTGGCGGCCGCGACGGTCGATGATCTCGTTCGCGCCGCGACACCCGATCGCGCGCGGCTGAGGTGGGTAGTACAGCAATGGCTGAAGCGATGGCCGCTGATCGTCGCCGCCTTCGTCCTCACCCCCCTGCTGCTCATCGCCCTCTCGTTGCCGTGGCTGCCGGCCGCAACAGCGAACGCCGCTCGACAGGCGCTCTCGCCCCTCAATCCGGCGTTGTGGGCGGTCGCGTGCATCACGTTGATCAGCGTCGGCGCGATTGCTGCGGTTGCGCGGCGCAGCGCGGCGGCCCGCGCCGCGTGGCTCCTGCCCGCAGTGCTCGCGCTCGACCTCGGCGTTGTCGGGTGGTCGCTCGACGTACCGCGCGAGCCGGTTGATCTGCGTCGAGCCGCACGCGTCGACCCCGACAATGAGTGGCTCGGCTTCGTCACCAACGACCCGGGACGCCTCTGGGTGGTGACGCCCAAGCGCGGCGAGTCTCCCGGCGAATACGAGCTTTCGACGCTGAAGGCCGTCGCCAACACGAACATCCTCGAACCGGTCGAATTGCTGACCGACTATGGCCCCTTTCAGCCGCGGGCCTATGTGCGCGAGTTCGGATTTCGGCCATGGGGCGAGACGGCC
>JALHOX010000155.1 GCA_022842805.1 Phycisphaerae bacterium
TCGTCGAGCAAGGTGACCTACAACCTGCACGCCAACAAGCTGACCAAGCAGCAGGTGATGAACTTCTTCAAGCTGTGGATGCTGGCGGTCGGTCCGACGAACGACGAGTAAGCACCAATCTTGAAGAGCCGCGGGCTTCGGCCTGAGCGGACGTGACCAAGTCGAGGAGCGCCGCCGTCGTGAAACTGACGCGCGGCGCTTTCATAGGGTAGCACCGGCGTCGTGCCGGTGATTCCGAAAGCGCGGGAGAAGTCAGCGCGGTACCGGCGAGAGGCCGGTGCGACCCCTGCGAGCGGAATCGGCGAGAGGCCGGTGCCACCCTTCCGTCATCAATCTCGCGAATAAGGAATCGATCGAATGTCTCGCTTTCTGTATCACCGTTTCATGCGTCAGCATCGCACCGACCGCGGCCCGGCGCGCGATGCGAAGAGCCGGCGCGAGTTTCTGCGGATCGCCGGCGCGGCTTCGGCGTCGATGCTGCTGTCGGGCATGCCGCTCGTGGCGCGAGCCGGGGCGAATGCGCCGGGCAAGCGCGTCGTGATCGTCGGCGCGGGCTTCGCCGGCTTGGCGGCAGCCTATGAACTGAAGGCGGCCGGCTATGACGTGACGATCATCGAAGCCCGCGACCGCGTCGGCGGGCGCGTGCTGACCTTTACCGATTTCGTGAAGGATCGCGTGGTCGAAGGCGGAGCGGAGCTGGTGGGCAGCAACCATCCGACCTGGGTCGCGTATCAGCAGAAGTTCGGCCTCGAATGGCTCGAAATGAGCGGCGACGAGGAGTTTGACACGCCGGTATTCGTGGGCGGAAAGCTGCTCACGAAGGACGAGGTGTCGGAGGCGACCAATGCCGCCGGCGAGATCGAGAAGGCGTTCAACGCGGCGGCGGAGGGCATCATCGCCGAGCGGCCGTGGGACAGCCCCAAGGCGGCGGAGCTGGACAAGATGAGCGTGGCCGACGCGCTGGCCAAGATCGACGCTCCGCCGATGGCCAAGAAGCTGTTCGACATGCTGATGGAGTCGGACAACGGCGTCTCGACCGATCGGCAGAGCTACCTCGGCCTGTTGGCGATGATCGCGGGCGGCGGCGGCGAGAAGTTCTGGAGCGACACCGAGGTCTATCGCTGTAAGGGCGGCAACGGGTTGCTCGCGTCGAAGCTGGCCGAGGAAATCGGCAGCAGCCGGATCGTGTTGAAAATCGCCGTCACCGACATCCGTGCGACTGCCAAGGAAGTGACCGTGACCTGCTCCGACGGGCGCACGCTGACCTGCGACGACGTGATCATCACGGTTCCGCCGGCGATCTGGTCGAAGATCAACATCTCGCCCGCGCTGCCGGCGACGCTGAAGCCGCAGACGGGTCTGAATGTGAAGTATCTGGCGCATGTGAAGACGCGCTTCTGGCGGGCGGGCAACCTGAGCCAGTATGGCATCAGCGATGGCGCGCTGAACCAGACCTGGGACGCGACGGATGCTCAGGAAGGCGACGAAAACGTGGTGCTGACGGCGTTCTCGGGCGGGCGCAGCGCTGAGAAGTGCCTGGCGTTTGATAAGGACAAGCGCGACGCCGAGTATCGCAAGGAGTTTGAAAAGATCTATCCGATCTTCGGCGAGCAGTTTGTCGCCGGTCGCTTCATGGATTGGCCGCGCGACAAGTGGACGATGATGAGCTACTCCTTCCCCGCGCCGGGGCAGGTGACCACCGTCGGCCCGGTGCTCTACCAGGGCCTGGGCGGAAAGGTCCACTTCGCGGGTGAGCATTGCTCGTATCAATTCGTCGGCTACATGGAAGGCGGATTGAACAGCGGCGCGTCTCTGGCGAAGCGCATTGCCAAGCGCGACGGTACGATTCCGGCGTGAATGCAACGCAGCCGGAGAGCACAGCCCAACTGACTCTCCGGCTGTCCGCGCTCGCCGCGCCCATGCTCGGCGAGCAGATCTTCAACTTTCTGATCGGGTTTTACGACACCTATCTGGCAGGGACGATCAGCCGCGAAGTGACGGCGGCGGTCGGCACGGGCGCCTACTTCGGCTGGTTTCTGACGCTGGGTTTTGCGGTGGTGACGACGGGCGTCGGGGCGCTGATTTCGCGCGCCATCGGGGCGCGGGATCTGCCCTGGGCCAATCGCGTCTTGCGGCAGGGCGTGGTGATCTCGCTGCTGATCGGGGCGTTGCTGTCGGTGGTGGTGTTTCAAAACGCCAACGCGATCGCGGGCGCGTTTTCGCAAACCAGCTCGGCGCGGGGTTTTTCGCGGCTGTTTTTGAAGATCGATGCCTGGGGCTACGTTTTTGCGAGCGTCACGTTCGTCGCGACGGCGGCGCTGCGAGCCGCGGGGAACGCGCGGGCGCCGCTGATTCTGATGGCATGCGTGGCAGTGCTGAACGCGGTCGCCTCCACCGCGCTGGTGCAGGGTTGGTTTGACGTGCCGCTGGGTGTCGAGGGCATCGCGCTGGGGACGCTCTTCGCGCGGGTGTGCGGCGCGGCCGGGGCGATGTCGTTGCTGCTGATCGGGCAGCGCGGCATTCGGCTGAGCCTGCTCGGCTCGTGGTTTGATCGCGAAGCGGTTGTGCGGCTGCTGCGGGTCGGCCTCCCTGCCGGCGGCGAGGCGGCGTTTCTCTTCGCGGCGCAGCTTTCGTTTATCTGGCTGGTGGCCCGCAGCGCCACGGGGGACGCGGCCACGACCAACTTCGCGGCGCACATGATCGCGATTCGACTCGAGGCGATCTCGTTTCTGCCGGCGGTGGCGTGGATGACGGCGGCGGCGGCGCTGGCGGGGCAATCGATCGGCGCGGGCGAGCCGCAGCGGGCCGAACGGATCGGGCACCTGGCGGCGATGCTGGGCGCGGCGTCGTGCGCGGTCGTCGGCGGCAGCATGTTTTTCTTTTCGCCGATAATTTATGAGCACATGACGCGAGATGCGGGGGTGCGCGAGATCGGGGCGCGGGTGCTGCCTTTCATGGGCTTGATGCAGCCGGTTCTCGGCGCCGGGCTGATTTACGCCGGCACGCTGCGGGGTGTCGGCGACACACGGGCGACGATGCTGATTTCGCTGATTTGCAGCGTGGGCCTGCGGGTGCCACTGGCGGCGATCGGAATTCACACCGTGGGCGGGCTGCTGGGAGCGTGGATGGGGATGTTTGCCGACAATACGTGTCGGGCGTTGCTGAGCGCACTGCGTTTTCGGCAGGGTGCGTGGAAGCGGTTGCGGGTGTAGCGGAGGGGCGAAGGGGAAAAGAGGGGTGAAGGGGTGCGAAAAAGCACTGCGCTCCTCGATTTTCATCACCCCTCCACCCCTCTCGCCCCTTCACCCCTCCATTTCATATTTTGCAATTCCTTAACGCGTTGGCAGCGGTGCCCTAACATCCACCCGCGAAGGTCTATGTCCAGCAAGTTCGGTTCATCGCGAAACATTGTTGGTGTTGCCGTTCCGCGGCAGCCGGGAGTGCGCATGTTGGCAACCGACAGACCATCCGCGCGCCTGAACAAGGGCGTGAAGTCGATTCTGATCGTTGAGGACGAAGCCGATCTGGCCGAGGTTTTGCATTATCAACTGAAGCGAGAGGGATTTGATTGTCGCGTGGCGGGCGACGGCGCGGCGGCGCTGGCGGAGATTGAGCGACACCCGCCCGACCTGGTGGTCCTTGATCGCATGTTGCCGAAGGCTTCGGGCGACGAAGTCGCGATGAAGCTCAAGAGCGATCCGCGGCTGCAACACATTCCGGTGATCATGGTGACCGCGAAGGCGGAAGAGACCGACGAACTGGTCGGCTTTGCGATCGGGGCGGACGACTACATTCGAAAGCCCTTTTCGCCCAAGCTGCTGATCGCGCGGATTCAGGCCGTGTTGCGCAGGCAGGAATCGACGGCGCGTTCGCCGGAAGTCATCTCCAGCGGTCCGGTGGTGCTGGATCGCGGTCGGCACGTGGTGACGGTGGAAGGCGAGCAGATTCCGCTGACCGCGACGGAGCTACGCGTGCTGAGCACGCTGATGTCGGCGCGCGGCAGGGTGCTCAGCCGGGAACAGGTGATCGACGCCGTGCTGGGTTATGGCGTGGCAGTGACGCAGCGGACGATCGACGTGCATGTGGCGGCGCTGCGGAAGAAGATGGCCGCGGCGTCGGGCTGGATTCAGACGGTGCGCGGGGTGGGGTATGCGTTCCGTCCGCCGGGCGAGGGTTCGTCGGGCAAAGAGGACTAGTGTCGCGGATCTGCCACTGAGGCCGGGCCGGAGAGCGAGCGCTTGGCGCACCACGCGAATCGAATCTGGGGCATTCTGCTGGTGGTCGCCGCCGGCTTTGGCACGGCCGCGGTTGCGTTTCTGCTGTGGCAGGAACAGGCGGTGCAGGGCGCCTGGCTGAATGCGGCGCTGCGGATCGACGCCGAGGCGGCGGAGCGGCTGGCGGACGAGGTGCAGAAGCGGCGGGGCGAACTGGCGGGACTTCCGCCCGAGGCGCTCGATCAAGCCTTGCGCGAGTTCGGGGTGGGTGGCGGATACTCGCTGGAACTGCTGGCGCGTGATGGGCGCGTCCTCGCCGCCGGGGAGAGCGGGCGGGCGCGTGGACACGAGGTGGAGCCAACGACCGCAGCCCTGACCGCGAACGCGTTGCGTGAGCGCGTTGTGCAGTCGCACCGCGGCTCGACGCGATTCGCCGCGACGGAAACGACAACCGTTCGCGCCCTGCGGCCCGATGGCAACGATCCCTTCGCCGCGATCCTGCTGCACCGCGTGCGGCCCTTGAACACGATCGCCGCGGCGGTCGGCCTGTCGGTCTTGCCGCGGGTGGTTCTGTTTTCGCTGCTGCCGTTCGCCGTCCTGGCGATCTTTCTCTATCGAACGTGGACACATCCGCTGGGGCGGGTATTGCACGCGGCCCGCGTGGCGGCGGAGGGGCGCTCCACGGCGGCGATCGCGCAGCCTGAGCGCGGCGAGCTGGGCGTTCTGGCGCATGCGGTCTCGCGCGTGCAACGGCGTCTGCAACATCAGATCGAGAATCTGCAACTGGAGCGCGACAGCATCGCCGCGCTGCTCAACCGCATGCACGAAGGGGTGATCGTGGCCGACTCGCGGGGGCGCGTGGCGCTGATCAACCCGGCGGCGGCGCGGCTGTTGAATTTGCCGCTGGACGAAGGCGGCGGCACGGCGACGATGATCGGCAAGCCTGTGGAGCGCTGCATTCCGCAGCACGATGTGCAGCGGCTGCTGCACGCGGGTCGCGACGAATCGCCGCGCGCCGGCGACTATCGGGTCGACGCGGCCCCGGAAGACGCGACCTTTGCGGTCGACCTGCCCGATCGCACGCTGGAGATCGTGGCCCGCGCGGCGGACCTGCGCCTGCCGAGCGCGGACGATGCGAGCGGTCGTGTGCGCAGCCGCTTCATCGTGCTGACAGATACGACCGACCTGAGCGAAGCGTTGCAGATGAAGGCGGAGTTTGTGGCGAACGCCTCGCACGAGCTTCGTACGCCGCTCTCGACGATTCGAGCCGCGATTGAGACGCTGCAGAACATGAACTGGGTGGAAGAGCCGGACGATGCGGCGCGATTTCTGGGGCTGATCGATCGTCATAGCGCGCGGTTGAGCGATCTGGTGTCCGATCTGCTGGACCTGTCGCGGATCGAGTCGCCGGCGGTTTCTCATCCGGCGCGGCAGATCGACCTGTCGAACTTTCTCGATGAGCTGGCGGACCGCTTTGCGGAGAAGCTGGCTTCGCGCGGGGTGTCACTGAAAGCGACGATCACGGGCGGATCGCCCGAGCTGATTGCAAGCCCTTACGTGCTTCAATTGGCACTCGACAACCTGGTGGACAACGCGATCAAGTTTTCGCCCAGCGGGGCGGAGGTTTGCGTAAGCGCCGCGGCGGACGAGGCGGGCGTGACCTTTGACGTCGTCGACCGCGGCTGCGGTATTCCGGAGGCCGAGGCGCGGCGCGTGTTTGAGCGGTTTTATCAGGTGGAGCGCGCCCGCGGCGGAGGGCCGACGCGCGGCAGCGGCCTGGGGCTGGCGATCGTCAAGCACGCGGCGACGGTGCTGGGCGGCGCGGTATCCCTCGAGAGCACCGTGGGCGAGGGTACGACCGTGACATTTCGCGTGCCGCTGATGCCGCCTACAATCTCCGGTGGGGCGGAATCGGATAGCCAGCGTGACTCGACTTCGCCGGAGCGTGCGTGAGACAGACCCGACTGCCGAGACTCTCTCTGCGACGGCCGCTCACCGCGGCCGGCCTAAGCGCCGCGCTGCTGGGGTTTGCGGCGTGCGTCGGTTGCGGGAAGCTGCCGCAGTCTAAAGAGATATTGGTCGATGGATCGAGCACGGTGGAGCCGATCCTGCTGGCGGCGGCGGAGCTTTTCCGCTCCGAAGCGCCGGATGTGCAGGTCAACGTTTCGGCCAGCGGCACGGGCGGCGGCTTCAAAAAATTCACGGATGAGCAGCCCGAGTTGCGGACCGACATCTCGAACGCGAGCCGGCCGATTCGCGACGAAGAGCGGGCGCGGGCGGCGCAGGTCGGGGTCGAGTTTCTGGAACTGCCGATCGCCTATGACGGCCTCTCCATCGTCGTTCATCCCTCGAACGATTTTTGCGACCAACTGTCGGTGGAAGAACTGCGGCGAATGTGGTCGCGGCGAGAGCCGCTGACCAATTGGCGCCAGGTGCGAGCGTCGTTCCCCGATCTGCCGCTGCGGCTGTACGGCCCCGGCCACGACAGCGGCACGTATGACTACTTCGTCGAGGCGATCGTGCATGACAAGAACGACATGCGCAGCGATTACATCGCCAATGAGAATGACAACGTGCTGGTGCAGGGCGTCAGCAAAGATCGCGGGGCGCTGGGCTTTTTCGGCTTTGCCTACTTCGAAGCGAATGCGGATCGGCTGAAGCTGCTGGCAATCGACGGCGGCAACGGCAAGGCGATCAAGCCCAGCCGCACGACGATCGCGAGCGGCGAATACACGCCGCTCTCGCGCCCGATGTTCGTCTATGTGAACAAAGCGGCCGCGCGTCGCGATGAGGTTCGGCGGTTCATCGAGTTTCTGCTGAACGACCCGCGGCGATTCGTGGAGCATCCGGAGGTGGGCTATGTCGGCCTGCCGGACTCGCTCTACAGCATGGTGCGGGCCCGCTTTCGCGAAGGGCGCTCGGGCAGCGTCTATGCCAATGGCGGGCATGCGTCGCGGCTTGAAGTTCTCTTCGGCCCGGTGGGGAGCTGAGCACCGATGCAGTCACCTCCGAACGAGCTGCTGGGCAAGTCGCGCGTTCGCGTGGGAGAGCTGTTCATTCACGGATTCCTGGCGCTCTGTGCGCTGGTTTCGGTGCTGACGACGGCGGGCATCATCTGGGTGCTCGTGAGCGAGTCCTGGCACTTCTTTCAGCAGGTCTCGCCGATCGCCTTTCTGACCGGCACGGTCTGGGAGCCATACACCGGCGCGGGCAGCTTCGGCGTATTGCCGCTGATTTGCGGCACGGTGCTGATCGCGGGCGGGGCGCTGTTGGTGGGCGTGCCGATCGGACTGGGCGTGGCGGTTTTCATGAGCGAGTATGCGCCGCCCTGGTTTCGTTCGCTGCTGAAGCCGGTGCTCGAGGTGCTGGCGGGCATTCCGACGGTGGTTTATGGCTATTTCGCGCTGACATTTGTCACGCCCAATCTGATTCAGACGTGGGTGCCGACGGCTTCGACTTTTAACGGCGCCAGCGCCGCGATCGTGGTGGGCATCATGATCATTCCCACGATCGCTTCGCTCTGTGACGATGCGTTTCGAGCGGTGCCGCGGACGCTGCGCGAGGCCGCGTATGCACTCTCGGCGACCAAGGTCGAGGTGACCTTGCGAATCGTCCTGCCGGCGGCGGCGTCGGGCGTGGCGGCGGCGTGCATCCTGGCGCTGGGACGGGCCGTGGGCGAGACCATGGCGGTGGCGCTCGCCGCGGGGTCGACGCCGGCGATCACCCTCAATCCGTTCCGCAGCGTGCAGACCATGACGGGTTACATCGTGCAGGTGCAGACGGGCGATGCGAGCCATGGCGGGACGCCGGCGTTTCGATCGCTTTACGCGGTCGGGCTGCTGCTGTTTCTGATGACGCTGGGGCTCAACCTGCTCTCGACGATGATCGGGCGGCGATTTCGGGAGAAGTACGAATGAGCGCCGCCCCCGCGCCGCCTCGGGCGGCGGATTTCGACAACTCGCTCACGGCTTTCGACCAGCGCCTGGCGCAGCGGCGGATGTGGGGCGTCGTCTTCGCGCTCATCTGCGCGGCGCTGACGCTGCTGGCCTTGATGGTGCTGGCGGTGTTGCTGACGCAGATCGCGGAGCAGGGCTGGCCGCGTCTGTCGACCAAACTGCTGACCCGCTTTCCGTCGCGCCTTTTCCCCGAGGAAGCGGGCATCAAGAGCGCGCTGTGGGGCACGATCTGGCTGATCGGGCTCACCAGCGTCATCTCGATCACCGTCGGGCTGGGGGCGGCGATCTACCTCGAAGAATTCGCGCCGCGCAATCGGCTGACCGACTTCATCCAGCTCAATCTGGCCAACCTCGCCGGCGTGCCGTCGATCGTCTACGGCATTCTGGGCCTGGTGGTTTTCGTACGCACGCTGCACATGAACTACAGCATTTTGGCCGGCGCCTGCACGCTTAGCCTGGTGGTGCTGCCGGTGATCATCATCGCCTCGCGCGAGGCGATTTCGGCCGTGCCGAATTCGATTCGTCTGGCGGCGTTCGCGGTCGGCTCGACGCGCTGGCAGGCGGCGTGGCACCATGTGTTGCCGATGGCGCTGCCGGGCATTCTGACGGGGGTGATCCTGAGCATTTCGCGTGCCATCGGCGAGACGGCGCCGCTGATCATGGTGGGGGCTCTGAGCTTTGTGCAGTTTGTCCCCGGCCGATCGGTGGCGCCGCCCAGCGTCGACACCTCGCTGACGTGGCTGGGTCAGGTGGTGAGCGATAAGTACACCGCGCTGCCGCACCAGGTTTACACCTGGGCTCAGGATTCGCGGCCGGCGTTTCAGGAGCTGGCCGCCTCGACCATCGTGATCCTGCTTATCATCCTGCTATCGCTGAACGCGTTGGCGACCTTCATCCGTGCGCGCTATACCCCGAGGCTCTGATCATGCCCGAAACCGCAACGCCGCGCCCCGCTCCGCCGATCAGCGCTCCGCGCCCGCCGCTCTCGCCTTCGCCGCCGGTGGAGGCCGTTGCGGAGCCGCCGATTCGCGTTCGCAATTTCAGCGTTTACTACGGCAAGTTTCACGCGATCAAGAGCGTGTCGCTGGACATTGCGCCCAAGCAGGTGACCGCGATCATCGGCCCTTCGGGCTGCGGCAAGAGCACGCTGCTGCGCTCCATGAACCGCATGAACGACTTCGTGCCGTCGCTGCGTGTCGAGGGGGCGATCGAGTATCACGGGCTCAACATCTACGGCCCGAAGTGCGATCCGGTCGAACTGCGACGACGCGTGGGTATGGTGTTTCAGCGGCCCAATCCATTTCCGAAGTCGATCTTCGACAACGTCGCCTGGGGCGCGCGAATCAACGGCTATCGCGGGAATCTGAATGAGCTGGTGGAGGTCGCACTGTCGCGCGCCGCGCTCTGGGAAGAAGTGAAGGACAAGCTCAATCGCAGCGCTTATGAGCTTTCCGGCGGCCAGCTGCAGCGGCTATGCATCGCCCGCGCCATCGCGATGCGGCCCGAGGTGCTGCTGATGGACGAACCCTGCTCGGCGCTCGATCCGATCGCGACCGCCAAGATCGAGGATTTGATTGATTAC
>JALHOX010000156.1 GCA_022842805.1 Phycisphaerae bacterium
CGCTGGTGGCGAAGTTCTGGCGCGTCAGGTTCTGATTCAGAACGCGCTCATACGTGCCCAGGTCCATGTCGCACTCGGTCCCGTCGTCCAGCACGAAAACTTCGCCGTGCCGAAACGGGTTGAGCGTGCCTGAGTCGATGTTGAGGTAGCCCTCCAGCTTGATCGGAGCGACGACCAGCCCTTTGTCCTGCAGGCACTTCGCCAGCGACGAGCTGAAGATCCCCTTCCCCAGCCCGCTCATCACCGTGCCAAAGACGACCACATAGCGCGTCTTGCCCGGCACATAGCCCGCCGGCGTCGGCAGCTGCGCCTCGGTGTCGCCTGATGTCTCGCGAATGGATTCGAATAGCGAAAAGCTGTCCATGTCATCCGGCTGCGGTTTGCGTTTTCGGTTGGCGTTTAGTGACCGCCGGGTTAATCAGAACTCCGCGCGAGGAGATTCCGCGAAAAACAGGCGGAAACACGCTCGCACACCAGGGACTCCGAACCGATCCAGTTCGCCGTCTGCTTCGAAATGTTAGCGCGGATCGAGCCGCTTGGAGCGCTCGACAAACCGCGCGTACTGCTCCGGCGTGTCGATTCCGAACGACGCCGAGGCTACGACTTCGACCGCAATCGCAAACCCATGTTCCAGGGCCCGCAACTGCTCCAGCTTCTCCAACCGCTCCAGCGGCGTGACGGGCAGCGACGCGAACTTCACAAGGAAGCTCGGCCGATACGCGTACACCCCAAGATGTAGCAGGCAGTTTGCCGAATCCGCCAAGCCGCCTGCGTCTCGATCACATGGTATCAGACTTCTGGAAAAATACAGCGCCCGCGAGGCGACCGACCTCACGAGTTTCACACAATTCGGGTTGCGCGGGTCGTCCGCCGCCGGAAACGCGCACGCCAACGTCCCCATCGGCGCGTCCCCATCGCTCCTCATGCGGCGAATCAACGCCGACAGGTGCTCCGGATCAATCTCCGGCTCGTCGCCTTGAATGTTCAGAACCAGTTCAATCGGGTTTGTTGCCCCGTTTTGTGGGCCCCGCTGTGCAGACCTCTTCCCGCCGACCGCGTCCCCCACCACCGAATCCGCCGAGCCCTCACCGGCTTCCAGATTCCGCACCACCTCCGCAATCCGATCCGTCCCGCTCGGATGATCCGGCGAAGTCATCATCCACTGACCGCCGAAACTGCTCACCGCCTCTGCAATCCGCTGATGATCGGTCGCGACGATCACGCGATCGATCTCGCGACAAAACCGAACGCGCTCATAAACATGCTGCACGAGATACTTCCCGGTCTCCCGCGCCAGCGGCTTCTCGGGAAACCGCGTGCTCGCGAGCCGGGCAGGAATGACGGCGACAACGCTCATGTCCGCCAGCATCGCCGATGGAACGCGGGGACGCCAGCCAGGAGAAATAGCGATTCCTCTTCGCGCCGCCCCCCTGCCCCAATACCCTCGCCGCCAATGAACCTCGCTGGCAAATTCATCGTCATCGACGGCCCCGACGGCGGCGGCAAAGGCACCCAGATCAAGCGCCTCGCCGAGCGCATCGCCCGCGAATGCGGCGTCAGCGTCCGCACCACGCGCGACCCCGGCGGCACCGCCATCGGCGACCGCATCCGCCATGTGCTGCTGGGCTATGACCTCTCGCTGATGGCTCCCAACTGCGAGATGCTCCTGTTCATGGCCAGCCGCGCGCAGCTCGTGGCCGAGGTCGTCCGCCCCGCCCTCGCCGCCGGACAAACCGTCATCGGCGACCGTTTCATCTCCGCCACCTGCGCCTATCAGGTCGCCGCCGGCGTGCCGCGCGAAAAGGTGCTCGAGATGGGCAGGCTCGCCGTCGGCGAAACCTGGCCCGACCTCACACTGATCCTCGACGTCCCGCCCGAACTGGGCTTCCAACGCACCGGCCGCACACCGCAAAAGGCCGCCAAAAAGGTCGTCGGCGGAGACCAGTTGGCCATGTTCGCCGACGCCCATCTCGACGCGATGGAGCGGCGTCCGCTCGACTTCCATCGCCGCGTGCGCGAGCTGTTTCTGGAGTTGCCCGCGGTCTATCCCAAGCCGATGAAGATCATCGACGCGACGCGCGACGCCGATCGCGTAACCGAAGACATCTGGAAGGCGCTGCGCGATGTTTTTCCGTGACATTCGCCATCAGGATCGCGCCATCGGGCTCATCCGCGCCGCACTCGAAAGCGGCCGCATGCCTCATGCCCTGCTCTTTCACGGGCCCGACGGCGTCGGCAAAGAACTGACCGCCAGCGCTCTGGCCGCGCGACTCCTCTGCAAAACCGCCAACGCCGAGGCCGGCGGCATGGGACTCTTCGGGGCGGTCACCCCCGGCCTCGAACCCTGCGGCGAATGCGAATCGTGCCGGCTGTTCGCTTCGGGCAATCATCCCGATTTTCAGCGCGTCACGCGCGGCTTGCGCAAGTTCCACTCCGACCCGACCGTGCGCAAGAGCAAGGGCCTCTTTCTCGTCGTCGACGTCGTACGGCAATTTCTGATCGAGCCCGCCTCGCGCCTGCCGACCGTCTCGCCGCGCCGCGTCTTCATCATCCGCGAAGCGGAGCGCATGAACGAAGAGGCGCAAAACGCGCTGCTCAAAACGCTCGAAGAGCCGCCCGGCAACGCCTGCCTCATCCTGATCAGCTCGTCGGCCAGCCGCCTGTTGCCGACGATCCGTTCGCGCTGCGCGCAGATCGAGTTCGCCCGCCTGCCGCGCGGGTTCGTGGTCGAGCAGCTCCGCGCTCTGGCCCGCCTCAACCCCGCCGACGCCGACTGGCTCGCCGACCTCTGCGACGGACGGCTGGGCGTGGCATTGCAGCGCCATGCAGCAGGATTGCTCGAACAGCGCCCCGCGCTGGCCGAGGCCTGGTCGCTCGCCGACCGCCCCGTCGCATTCGGCCAATCGCTGCTGGCGGCGGCGAACGAACTCGGCGGCCGCCTCGCCGATCTGGCCGAAGCCGAAGACAACGCGGCCGCAGGCGTTTCGCCGCTCGCGAGCGCCGCGCCGCCGCGCGGATCATCGACCGGCGACGCAGACACCGCCGACGATGACGCAAGCGACGACGACAGCGACGAGGCGGGCAGCACCGGCAAATCACGCAGCGGCGGCTCCTCCAAAGCCCCGGCGACCGACATTCAGCGCGACGCGCTGCGCGTCGTCTTCGCCGTCCTGTCCAACGAGCAGCGCGCCCGCCTCCGCGAAAACCCGAGCGACGCGTTCGACGACGCCGAAGCGGCCATCGCCGCCGTCAGCCGGGCCGAGTGGATGCTCGAGCGAAACGTAGCGCCGCAACTCGTCTGCGAAGCCCTCGCGGTCGGCGCTTAGCTTTCGGTCCGAGCCGCGCCCTTAGGGAAGCGGCGTTTGAAAAGTCGGAAAACCGCTTCCTTTCGGGCACGGCTCCGATCACCACCACCAACCCGTGTCAGAGCTCTTCACCCCGAAGGGGTGCCGGACTGTAGCCACGGGTGTAGCGCAGGCGGCCAGCCGAAGCGCAACCCGTGGAAAGTCTGACGCGCGTATCTGCGTCCCGAAGGGCCGCAGGGAGCCTTCCAAATTGCGGGCACATGGCGATTGGCGCTGCTACTTCGGCCCGCACTCCGCCGCGGCCCGTAGCAGCATCGCCAACGGCGAATCTGCCGCAGCGATCAGGTCAATCGACGCGTCGGGATCGTCGTGTGATCCGAACGGTCGTACCAAAACGCCGCCGCGAGAGGCTGCCGCCAGCGCGCTGCGATGGAACTCCCAACGAATCGTGTTTCGATTCGGATTCCGCCGGCAACATTCAACGTAATGGTCGACGAGAGACTCGGACGTAATCGGACGTTCTCGCGGGAGCAAAAACACCCCGCTGTGTTGGCACTGCGACTTCATGAGCGCCGACAAAAGTCGTTCGATCGGCAACGGAATCGCAAAGATCGGACATTCGAGGTCTCCCTGTTTCAATGACGCCTCGACAGTGCCCGGCCGCCGTACCTCCGCCCATTCCCACCCCCATAGCGAGGCTAACAGCCCGAAATGTCGCATCCGGGGCGTCACCGTCAGCCATTGCTCGGCCCCGCCGATCAACCAGGGAGCCAGGCCATGTTCGGATTCGATCGTTCGAATGGTCGGCACGACGTGAGCGAGCAAGGCTTCGAACGCGGCCGTCCAATCTACTTCGGGTCGTCGATCGCAACACCAACGCGTCGCGCAAAGCCGGACGGCGTCTTCGTTTCCCCACACACCGCGCACAAAGAGCGGGTTTGGCAATCCGAGATTGGGTGCGTGATTGACGACGAGTGACATGCGCCGGTGCATTGTATGGCTCCCCGTTCGCCCGCGGTCTGCGTTATCCCAATGTGCCGCCCGACTGCAGCCACCCGTAGCGCGCAAGCCAATGGCCGGAGCGCAATATGAAAACCCGGGCGATCTCACGCCTGCGTCCCGAACGGCCTTCAGAAACGGGGCCATGTGACGCCCTGCCACCGCCACGCTTCCACCCTCGGCAAATTATTAAACCACTAGGTTGCATAATTGCGCCGCCGCGATATATTAAACCACATGGTTACAGATCGAGCGCCGCTCCTCGACCGCGTCTTCCACGCCCTCGCCCACCCGGCCCGACGGTCCATCATCCGTCGCCTCGCCGCCGGCGAGCAAAATCTCAGTGAACTCGCCTCGCCGCTCAAGATGTCTTTTCCCGCCGCATCCAAGCATGTGCGCGTTTTAGAAGGCGCCCGCCTCGTCCGTCGACGCATCTCAGGCCGTCAGCACATGTGCCGCCTGGAGGCCGAGCCGCTCAAAGAAGTCACGCAATGGACCGAGCAATTCCGCGCCCACTGGGAGGCCCGCTTCCAGGCGCTCGACGCGCTGCTCGAAGAAATGAAACCGCAGGATGCGGCCCTCACAAACCCCAGCGCTCCAACCCCGCGCCGCCGGTCGGCGCCTCGCATCAGAAGGAAAACCTCATGATGACCGCAGGATTGCAGGTATCCACCCCGACCGATACGACCATCCGCTTCACACGCGTCTTCCGCGCGCCGCGACACCTGGTCTGGAACGCCATGACCAAGCCCGACCTCGTGCAACGCTGGATGTTCTGTCCCCCCGATTGGTCCTGGGGCAAATGCGAGATGGACGTCCGCGTCGGCGGCAAGTTCCGCTGGGAATGGAACGGCCCCAACGGACAAACCGCTCTCTCCATCTGGGGCGACTATCGCGAGGTCCAGCCCCACTCCCGCATCGTCCACACCGAGCGCATGGAGATGGGCCCCGGCGCCGGCGGCGCGTGCGGCGGAGCAAACGCCCCCGACAGCGCGACCCCCGAGCCGTGGGAATTGCTCGCCGCACTAGACCTCCGCGAGCAGAGCGGCACGACCGTGATGACCATGACGCTCACATTCGCATCGAAAGCAGCCCGAGACGGCGCGCTCGCTTCCGGCATGGAACACGGCATGGAAGCCGGCTACACGCAGCTGGACGCCCAGTTGGCGCAGTGAGCCATCAGATCGTGCGGGGATTGCGGACACTGCGTCCGCATCCCCTTATCGCCGCCGCGAGCGAACGATCGACATCGCCGCAAAGCCCAGCAGCGACAGACTGGTCAGCCCACACGGCCCGACCATCGGCACCACCGCACCGCCGCCGACACCCGAATCCGAGCCGCCATCACCATCATCGATTCCCTGACCACCGACCGAGCCGCCGACCGAGACGGTGCGCTCGGCACGCGCGGTTTGGCCAAGCGCGTCGGTCACGTCGACCGCAAAGGTCGTCGTCTGATCAACCGTCGCACTGGTCGTCGCCGCGGCCGGGCTGGCGACCGCGCTCGCCGGCGACCACGCATACGAATAAGGCGCGACACCGCCGCTGACGGTCGCGCTCAGCGAGATCGCGCTGCCCTCGGCCACGGGCGAGCTCGGCCCGTCGAGCGCCACGCTCAGTGCCGCCGCGACGTTCACCGTCAGCGAGAGACTCTCAGTCTGGCCCGAAGCATCCGCGACGTTCACCGTGTAGCTGGTCGTCGCGCTGGGCGAGACCGAAATCGACGCCCCTTCGCCGACGTTCACGCCATTGGCGGTCCAGACGATGTCGTACGGCGTCGCTCCGCCGCTGACGCTGGCGCTAAGCGTGGCGCTGCCGCCGCTCGCGATCGTCGACGCCGAGGCGCTGACGGAGAGACTCAGCGCGGTCGCCGGCGACAACGTAATCGTGTCGGTGGCGACGCTCCCCTCAGCATCGGTGACGGTCAACGTATAGGTCCGCGCGACAAAGATCGTGAATGGCGTCGTGGGATTACTGATGCTCGCCAAGCCCGTCGCCGGCGACCAGGCGTACGCATACGGCGCGACGCCGCCCGAGGCCGAACCGGCCATCGCGCCGCTGACGCCGGCGCCGACAAACTGATCCGGACCGGCGTTCGCCGTGAGCGGTCGCACAACGGTGACGACCGCGCTGCCCGAGGCGCTCGCGCCGACCGCGTCGGTCACCGTGACGGTGTAGGTGGTCGTGTCGCTCGGCGTGGCGATCACCGATGCGCCGCTGGTCTGATTCAAACCCGCCGAGGGGGACCACACATACGAATAGGGCGCGACGCCGCCCGCCACATTGGCCGAAAGCGTGGTCGACGAACCGAGATTGATCGCGACGTCGCTACCCGCGTCGACCGCCAAAGCGTTGCTATATCGCGCGACGAGCGCATGATTGCTGCTGATCGGAAGCGTCAGCGGATTCACCCCCGGCGATTGCAAAATGCCGTCCACCGACCAACGCGAAAAAGCCACGCCGCCGCTGCTGGCCGGCGCGGTGAATTGCACGCTCGTGCCCTGGAAATAAGCCACGGTCGCGGGCAGCGCGGCGTTCGAGAGGCCGTTGTTATCCGCCGGACTAAAGGACGCGCTCACCGCGCTCGGAGCGTCGCTCGACACCTGAATCGACATCAGCGCGGCCGCGCCCGGAGCCAGCGACAACGAGTAGCGCTGCACCGTGTTCGAGCCGCTGGCCGACGAAACCACCGCCACGATCGACGTATCGCCGAACTGCACGGCGGCGGAAGCGGTGACCGCGTCGCCGAGCGTCGTGGGCGTTTCGTCGGCGAGCAGCGTCGTGCCGTTAGCGCGGTAGAGCCGCAGCCGCAGCCGCTGAATGCGGCGCGTATCGATCGCCGCCGGAGTCCCCGGATCGGGCCCGACGTTGTAGGAAGCGCCGATCGGGGTGACGGTGAAGTTGATGCTCTGGCCGCTGGCGCCGGTGATGCGCAGATAGTCGACGTCGCTCGTATTGTGCAGGCTCAGATCATTAAACGACGCGCCGTTCGAATAGGAACCGAGTGCCTCGATCGCGCTGGTCGAGTCGTTCGGCTCGTGCGGGTCACCGTAATAGCTCTGCACTCCGCGGATGTCGTCGTCCTGCGGACCTTCAAAGTTGGTGTTGAGCAGCGCCTCCATGAGTTTGGTGTTGTTGCGCGGGTTCACATGCTCGAGCCCCAGGCCGTGACCCAGTTCGTGCATGAGCGTGTTCTTGAGGAATCGATAGCCGTCGGTCGGATCGTTCCAATCCTCGGCCGAGTCGAGCGTCATGTCGCCGGCGTTGGGAAAATAGTTAAAAGCCAGCGTATTCAGCCCGCCGTCGATCGGCTGGGCCACGATGCGAACATCGCCGCGAACGCCGATCACGCCGGGCGTATCGGGCCATGGCGCGCCATCGTCGACGGTCTCGACAAACGTGATTCCGCTGACCTCCGACCAATCCGCGAAAATCTGGGCGAAGAGATTCTTCCACACCGAGCGCGAGCCAAACTGCCCGTCGAGCACAGCGTGAATGTTGTTCGACGTCTCGTTGTCGCCGGTGTTGATATCGGGCACAAACGAGTACGTCAGCGTGATCGGTCCGCTGGCGACGCTGCCATTAGTCGCGGTGCTCGTCCAGCGATTGACCGCCGAAAACCCCGCCGAGCCGGCAGGCAGACGGGCGAGCGCCGCGCTCATCGCGCGTTCGCTCGTCCCCGGTGCAAAGCAGGCCGAGCCCCCGGCGAAGTCGCGACAAGCCGGGCCGCCTCGGTGGGCCAAAGCGCCTCCCTCGCACCGATGCGCCGCCGCGACAACCGCGCCGCGCTCGCCCCCGCCGATATCGAATCGCTGAAACGCCCCGACCATCATCAGCGCGATGGGCAAGGCAAGCCCCATATGTAGTCCCGAAATGCGCATGCAGTGTCTCTCCTCGGGGGCGACCGCGCGAACACCGCGGCATCGCCCACAAAGGAAGTCTTGGAAATCCACCCCGCCGGTTCGAAACGGCGCGCTGTGTTTCTGGTTGCAATTGGAAGACTTTGTACGAGGGTCCATCGCCCACGCCGCGCCGAAGCGCGCCACGGGCCGGAAACATCTGCCGGGCGAGTCGAGATGAGCACTGCAATCGCCGAAGCCGAAACGCCCGATATCGCCGCGAGCACGCCCGCGCCCGCAGCGTCGGCCCCCGCGGCGGCTGCATCACCCGCAGCGGCAACCGCCGCGCCTCCCCCACCGGCCAACGACGCCGATCTCGTCACCGACTCCGACCTCGACGCCCTCTTCGACGAAGACGGAGGCGAATCGGACGACGGACCCGCGGCGGGAACCGTCGCGATTCCTACGCTGAAAAAAGTCACGATCCCCGTCCCGACGCCGCAGATGCCGACCTCCGACGCGCCGCCGGCGCCGACGATTGCGGCGCCGAAGATCAAGATCCCGACCATGCCCAAGGGCGGGGCGGCGAAACCCGGCGCGGCGGCCCCGGGCGCACCAAAATCGCGACCATTCAGCAGTGGCGAGCCGCTACCGCCGCCGCCACCGCCTAAGCCCCTGAAGTTGCTCGTCTGGCTCTATCAGGGCTGCGACCGTCTGTTGCACTGGATCAACGCGCCGTTCGCCTGGGTGCCGGCGTCGTTGCGACCGCTGTGCGGCGCTTTCGCGCTCGCGACGATCCCGGTCGCATCGCTGGCGGCGTGGATCGGGCCAAGCCTCTTCGAACGGCACGACGCACACACCTTCCACGAATGGATCGACGAACAGACCCACCTCCGCCGAAACCCCGCGCCCGCCGCAGAGGCCGACGCGGGCGGCGGCCATGGCGAAGCGAAGAAGGACGACGGCCACGGACCAAAGAAAAAAGACGATGGCCACGGCGCAAAGGCCAAGCCCGACGCACATGGGGCCAAAGCCAAGAGCGACGGTCACGGCGAAAAAGCGAAAAAGGACGACGGCCACGGACCAAAGAAAAAAGACGATGGCCACGGCGCAAACGCCAAGCCCGACGCACACGGGGCCAAGGCCAAGAGCGACGGCCACGGCGAGAAACCGAAGAAGGACGCTGCCAAAGGCGCTAAGGGCAAGGCCGGCGCAAAACCTGCCGGCGGTCATTGAGGCTCATGTCGCCTCTGCCGCGATCGCTTACCAAAGCCCCCCGTCCGCGCGACCGATCTCAATCCCGTTGGAGTTCTCTCATTCGCCGCGCAGCGACTGCGCCGATCGTTGAGAGCGTGAGTCAGGAGAGCGACCGATGCGTTCGATGAAATTGCGGATGCGGAGCTGGATCATGTTGGCCTCGATGGGCGGAACCACGCTCGTCCTCGACACCTGCAACCCTGCCGTGCGCGACACGGTCCTCGGCGGCGTCGAGGCGGCCAGCACCAGCCTGACGACGACGCTGATCCAGGCCTTCTTCGAGGGCCTCGCCGAAGATGAAGAAAACCCGGTGATCTGACCAGCGACGCGAGTCGAGACCC
>JALHOX010000157.1 GCA_022842805.1 Phycisphaerae bacterium
GGTCGTCGGTGGCGCGGAGCGAGGGGACCATGCCGCCGGAGAGCGTGGCGATCTTGGCGGTCGGCTCGGCGAAGAGCACGTCCTGCAGGCGGACTTCGTGGAGCAGGTGGTTGCGGTCGTCGGTGACGTAGAGGGTGTCGAGCGAGCCGGCCTGGCGGCCGCGCTGGCGGATGTGGTCGAGCGCCCGCTGCATGGTCCAATCGGCCTTGAGCCGCAGGTAGTTGGGCGTCATGAAGCGGCCGACGCTCTGCTCGGGATAGTTGAGCAGCAGCTCGGTGATGTGCCGATTTTCCGGCGTGATCAGGTTCATGACGCGCTGGACGAGCGCTCCGGGCAGCTCGTCGAAGAGCTCGGCGCGGTCGTCGGGGGCGATGGCGTTGAAGAGCTGGGCCATCTGATCGCTGGTCAGTTGTTCGAGCAGGGCCTCCTGCGTCTCGAAGGGCAGGTAGGTGAAGACCTCCGCCGCGCGGTCGCGCGGGAGGAGGCGAAAGGCGACGGCGCGGTGATGGGGCGAGAGGAAGAGCAGGACATCGGCGATCTCGGGCTCGATGAGGTGGACGAGCGAGTCGTGGACCTCTTTGGTCTGCCCGGCGGCGAGCATGGCCTCGATCTCGGGACCGAGGATCTCCTGAAGGGCCTGATGTGGATCGACGACGGCTTCCATGTGGTGTGGGGCAGTTAAGCGGGGCGAGGGCGGGAAAGCAAATAGCGGATGAATGCAGAATGAAGAATGCAGAATGCAGAAGGGGCGCGAGGGCGTTGCGCGGCGGTTTGGGGGTTTTGCCCAGCCGCTTACGTTTGTTGGCGGGAGCGTGCTCGTCGGATTTGACGGGCGAAGGGGCGGGCGAAGAGGCGGGCGAAGGGGCGGCGAGACCGGCTCTACTTTCGAGGATTCAGCTTGATCGGGCCGAGTTCGATCGTCTCGGCGGCGTACTGCATCTCGACATCGCGGCGGGCGAGGTTGGGGTTGGGGATGAGTTCGAGGCGGATCGGCTCATCGGTCATATCGCGCAGGCGTGTGTTCTCGAATTGCTCGAAGCCGGAGCTGGAGCCGGCTGGGAACCAGAATTCGCCGATGTCGAGCTTCTTGCCCTTGTAGATGGCTCTCACTTTGAAGGCGGCGGCGAAGGGCAGCGGCTGCGAGAGGCGGATGGCGGGGATTTCGTAGGTCGGCGAGTCCATCAGAAAGCCTTCATACTTGCGCTGTGAGAATGCCGCTTCGACGCGCAGCGCGGCGCGGAGTTGCTCGCGCACGGTTTCGCCGTGGAGGGGTACGATGTCGTCGTCGCTGGCGGCGTCAATGATTTCAGTTTGGGCTGTGAGCGAGCGACGGATCGTGCATGCCTCTATATTGGCTGAGATCAGCTTTGCGTTGGGATTTCGTTCGCCGATCGCGAGCAACAGCCGCTGGGGGGAAGATTCTCGGTGGCGCACCGTCCTTAGCTGCGTGCGATCACTCGGGCGCGCAAAACACTCCAGGTTCGCAACCCCTCGCCCGTAGGGGTAAGGCTCGTAGAAAGCATCCACATCAACGTCGATACTTCGCGCGCCGATCGGCAAGTTGTGAAAGACTCGTTCCAGTGCCCGCACCGTATGGGGAGCGGTTTGGGGCCTTGCGAACGGTATCTGGAGCGCGAATGGGTCGCGCCACATCGGGATAGCGCTCATTGGAGGCGGGGCGGTGCGAATGCTTAAGGACACCGAAATTCGCGCGTGCGAAGGCGCTGGTGCATCGACTTCACACTCGATCGGCAGCGCCCAGCCGCGCCGGTTGCGCTCGCGAACCCGGATGCGGATGTTCCGGACGCTCTGCTTCACCATGCGTTCCCACTGCTCATCAGTGAGTTTGTCGCTCAGATCAAGGTTGCTGAGCAGCTTTAACCAGACGGTCAAGCGTGGTGAGTCTATTGGCGCTGTTTCTTGAACCGCGAGTGCGCGATCGGCGAGCGCGCGAATCTGATCCGACGACAGCAGCCCGGACTGCACGCGCGCGTTGAGCTCAGGCTCCGCCTTTGCATCGCCGAAGTCCATCGCGATCTTCAGCACGCTCAGCGGCGCTTGGCCGCGCCAATTCGTCGATTGCCAAATCCAAACGGCGGGACTGATCGATGTGAGCAGCACCAGGACGCCGGCGATGAGCGGGATCGCGCGTACTTTTCGGACTCCGCGGCGCGGCTTGCGGCGCGAGGAGTCGACGCCGCATTCGGGGCAGATGGGCGAGGGAAGCTCGGAGAGGATGTAGCCGCAGCGGCGGCAGCGTGGCTCATCGCCGATGCGCCGGCCGCGCCAGCCGATGGCGACGAGCAGCGTGCCGACGCCGAGGGCGATGGAGAGCCACCAAAGCGGGGAGATCGACCACACCCAGTCGAACATGTTGTGAAGCATAGCAAGCAAGGGCAAAGGAAGAGCCGCAGGATTCAGCCTGCGCGGCGGTGGGGTTAACGCCGCGCCGGCTGCACAGTGCGGGCAGTGCCGCGGGCGACGTGCACCCCGCTATTGCGTTTCGCAGAGCTCTTCCCAGTCGGGTTCGGTCCAGGCGAGCACGCGCGACTCGGCGGGGGAGATGCGAACGTCGCCGTGGATGCGGCGCCCGTCGCTGATGGACTGGTACTCGTAAGTCCAGATTTCGAGCGACGGCGCCGCGATGTTTCCGGTGGTCGATTCGGCGTCGTCGGCGCCTGCCGCCGCGCAGGCGATCCGCTTGGGCTCGCCGAGGAGCTTGCGGACCTCGTTGCGTGTCAGCTTTTGCGAGAGCTTGCGCCATTGTGCGAGCAACGCGCTGAGGCGCGTGGTGGAGCGCAGCAGCGGCTCGGCGGTGGGGCGGCCGCATTGGCGGCAGAACGCCGCCTCTGCGGGGTTGTCGCAGGCACAGGATTCACAGCGACGGTTCATCGCTTGCTCGTCAGTTGTTGCGCGGCCGAGCGCCGCTGGCTACTTGCAGTTCCTCGCGGAGCCGGGCCGTCTCGGGTCGCGGCTTGGCGTGGCCGTTGGCGCCGGCGGCATCCGTGATCTCCAGCCCCAGCCGATCGCTGAGGAGCAGCGTCAGGAGCGACTCCATCACGTTTGCGCCGAGCGCGCCGTTGGCGCCCGGCTTTCCATCGCCGCTGCCGCTGCCGCCGCCGATGACGATTTTGGGCACGAGATCGACGCCCGAATGCTGGATGGCTTCGGCGAAGCGCTCCATGACCTGTCGCGTCAGTTGGAACTGCGGACCGCCATAGGCGCGGACCTGTTCGTCGATGGCGATCGCCTGGGCCACGCCGATGCGGGTGTTTTTGTCCGCTTCCGCCTCGCCGATCGCGCGAATGCGGGCCGCCTCGCCTTCGCCGAGCGCGCGGACTTTTGCGCCTTCGGCGTCGGCCAGGGCGCGGACCTTGGCCGCCTCGGCCTCGGCGGTGGCGCGCGTCTGGGCCGCCTGTTGGAGCGCCCGCTGATAGTCGGCCTTGCCCTGGTTTTCCTGCACGCGGATCGAAAGCTCGCTTTCGGTCAGTTGTTGCTGCTGGCGCGCCTTGGCTTCGGCCTCGCGCAGCTCGCGCTCTTTCACCGCGGCCTTTTCCTGTCGGGCGTAGGTTTCGACCTGCTCCTCGGCCACCTGTCGCAATCGAAGCTGGGTCAGGATGTTTTCGATCTTGTTGTCGCCGGCGGAGGAGGTCGGCGTACCGATCAGCACCTCTTCGAGCTCGAGGTTGTAGTGCGTGAATTTCTCCTGCATCTCTTCGCTGGCGAGCTTCTGGATCATGGCGCGATCCTGGAGCAGTTGGATCAGCGTGCGGGTCTGGCCGATGTTCTTGAAATAGGCCGAGACCATCGGGTCGAGCGTCTGCTCCACCAGCTTTTTGACATCACCGAAGCGCTGAATCACCAGCGGCGCTTTGCGGTAGTCGATGTGTACGACGACGCTGAGCGGCAGCGAGGGCTCGAAGGCATCTTTGGTGATCAGCGAGACCTCGCGCAGATTTTCATCGAAGCGATGATTGCCGGCCTCGTTTTTGATCCACTTCAAAATGAAGTTGGTGGTTGGCACCGGAATCACCTTGCCGGCGTAGGTGTTGAAGGCATATTTGCCGGGCAGGAGCGGATCGCTCCATACGCCCCTTTCCCCGGGCCGAACGAGTTCGCCATGTTTGTATTCCGTCCCCGACAGATCGGCGCCCCGCGCGCCGGTGTACGAGATGACCACGCCGACGTGGCCGACGTCGATCACCGTCTTCGGCAACATTTCGACCGTTGCGAAGAGGCGGTTGAGGTAATAGGTGCCGTCGACCAGCACTTGCAATTGGCGCCCCCGCGCGCCGCCCGCCATCAGGAACTTTTCCGGGTCCTGGAAGTTGTTGTGAAACGCCGCCGCTTCCTGCGGGTCGCGGCCGACGATGGGCGCGATGATCTCGCCGCTGGGCAGGGCGGGGCCGTCGTGCACGGTCACCACGCCGATCAGGTCGTCGTTGCCCTTGATGACGACGGGCACGAAGCCGTAGCGGCTGGCGATTTCGGCCTGCATGGCGGCAAAGACTTTTTTGTCGTCGTGTTCGAGCGGGAGGAAATAGAGCTGATCGCGCGTGACGACGGCGAACTGGGCGAGATTGATGGCATAGGTGCCCTCGCGCAGCACTTTGCGCTGCGGGCCGCGCTGGCCGCCCTGCGCGAGAAACGAGCGAGAGTCTTCGAAATTGTCGGCGCGCGAGTTGCAACCCAGCGTTTGCGTGGGGGGCAGCGCCTGGCCGTCGCGGGCGAAGACATAGCCGATCTGCCCCTGCGCGATCGTGACCAGCGGCAGCACATGCACGCGATATTGAAACGGCGTCAGGAAGTGCAGGCCGCCGCGCAGGACTTCGGGTTGAAATCCCGCTTCCTTTTTGAGCGCGATGATTCCGCTTCGCACCGAGCCGGCGGTGCTCCAGAGGCGTTCGACGACGCCGACTTTTTTGTTGGGGATGTATCGAATCCCCAGTACTCCGGTGAGAAACAACAGGCAGACGCACGAGATCGCCGTCAGGACGATCAGCGGCATCCAGCTTTGAACAGCGAGCAACATCTCCATACTCCAACGAGGCGATTCATCCGATCGCGCGCAAGCCCGCTTGTCGCGCGGCGGTGCGCGATCACTTCGTCGAGGGCGCGTACAGAAACTGTGCGCGACATCAACGCGATTGCATCAAGCAAATGGCAACAGCAGGTTGTTGATTAGGGCGGTGCGCAGATTGAGCGCATGGGTTTGTCTCCAGCGTCGCCTACGGGGTTAGCTGACGGGCTCGCTTCGCTGACTCAGCGTCCGGCTTCGGCCGGATTAGCCCCTGCGGCCGGCTTTCGCGGGCCGCGTTGGGTTCCCCGTTGTCCGGTTGCTACCTCCGGACACTCGGCGTTTTGCAGCATTAGGTAGCAGTATACCACAGGTTTGGCGGTTTCGCCGCTGATTCCAAACTACGCGATGTCTTGGACGGATAATTTCGGCCTTGCTGCTGTAGGCGAGTCGATTTGATTGCGCACTCTGTGCGTGACGTGCCCAATTCTGCAATTCACGCGTGCCGGCCGCAGCCGCCTGCGAATGCAAGCGCAGTGAAGCAGCACCTTTTCGAAGTCGATATCCGATCGGGCTGTCGTTTGGAGGATTCGCTCCAGGGGCGGCGGCGCTTTGAACTCGAAACCGTTGGAGGACTCCAGGTGTTGCTCGTCAAGGTTCGGAATCGCGTCGTTGTTGCGCTGGCGTGTGCCGGCCTATTTGATGTCGTCGCGACATTCACAGGTTGGCGCAATTTTGAGCCGCTGCCGCGGGCCGCGGCGCATGGCTCGTATCTCACGGCTTTCAAGAACCGCTATCCGACGACCACGCTCGACGTGCGACTGGGCTGTGCGCTTTGCCACACGAGCGAGTCCTATTCGGCGCAGGTCAACTGCTATAAGCGCGATCTTTTCAACCTCGGCACGGGCGTGCCGATCGCCACGCGCATCAACTCGCTAGACGCGGTCGACTCCGACGGCGACGGCGTGGCCAATGGTCTTGAGGCGGCGTTCGCCCGCTCCGGCGGCGGCGTCGGCTTTAGCCCCGGCCTGATCGGCGCGACGGGCACCGACCCGTGCGGGGCGAGCACTTCGCTCGCGGTATCGAGCGCGCTCGAAACTCCGCCCGACAGCGACGGCGACGGCGTGGCCGACCCGATGGATGGCTGCCCGAATGACGCCGCGAAAACTTCGCCGGGCACGTGCGGCTGCGGCAATCCCGACGTCGACTCTGACGGCGACGGCGTGTTGAATTGTCTCGACGGGTGTCCCAACGACGCCGCCAAGACGAGCGCCGGCACATGCGGCTGCGGCGTGGCCGACACCGACAGCGACGGCGACGGGGTTGCAAATTGCATCGATCAGTGTCCGGGCGTCGACGATGAGGCCGACGCGGACAACGACGGTCTGGCCGATTGTCTGGAGGGCGCCGCCTTCACGGTGAACACCACGGCCGACACGGTTGACGCGAACCCCGGCAACGGCGTTTGTGCCGATGCGAACGGGGCCTGCTCATTGCGGGCCGCGATCATGGAGGCGAACGCCGACTCGAACGGCAGCGTGATCGTGATTCCGGCGGGCACGTATACGCTGACGATCAGCGGCATCGACGGGGACGCTTCGGAAGGCGATCTGAACATTACGGAGGACGTGGTGATCGAGGGCGCCGGGGCGCGCAGCACGATCATCGACGGCAACCAGCTCGACGCCGTGTTCGATTGCGGGAGCTTTCAGAGCAACATCACGATTTCGGGGCTGACGATTCGCAACGGGTTATCGACGTCGTTTGGCGCGGGCGGCATCGCCAGCACGGACAACGTTCTCACGCTGAATGATTGCGCGATCACGGGCAACACGCTCTCGCACGCCTCGAGCTATGGCGGCGGCATCTACGCCGGCGGGACGCTGAATCTCAATCGCTGCACCGTTTCGGGGAACACGGTCAACGCGAGCGCGACGGGTCGCGGCGGCGGCGTTTGTGTGACGTACGGCGGGACCTGCACGATCACGAATTGCACGATCTCGGGCAACACGGTGACCGGCGGGATGGGCGGCAGCGGCGGCGGCGTGGCGATCCTCGGCAGCAACGGCACGATCAACAACTGCACGATCGTGAACAACACGGCGAACACCAGCGCCGGCGGCCTCTATTTTGACAGCAACACGACGACGACGCTGACGGTGCGGAACACGATTATCGCCAACAACACGGGCGGCGGCTGCGATGCGGTCTTCGACCCGCTCACCTCGGGCGGCAACAACCTGGAGAGCGCCGACTCGTGCAACTTCCACGCGAGCGGCGACCTAGTGAATGCGGTCGTCGACCTTGGCCCGCTGGCCGACAACGGCGGCCCGACCGACACGCACATGCCCGCCGCAGGCAGCACGCCCGTGGATTGGGGTTCGGCATCGTCGTGCGCGGCGACGGACCAGCGCGGGCGGGCGCGCCCGGTTGACGGCAATGGCGACGGCAGCAGCTTGTGCGACATCGGCGCCGTGGAGCGGTCCGATTGCAACGGGGACGGCGTTGAGGACGCGACGCAGAGCGACGGCGACGCGGACGGCGTGATCGACGCGTGCGATCCGTGTCCGACGAGCGCGAACAACACGGCCGACGTGGATGGCGACGGCACGCTCGATTGCGTCGACGGCTGTCCGGATGACGCCGGCAAGACGTCGCCGGGGGAGTGCGGGTGCGGCTCGGCCGATACCGACACGGATGGCGATGGCGTTGCCGATTGCAACGACAATTGCCCGGATTTGAGCAATCCGGAGCAGGCGGACGCAGACTCCGACGGACTCGGCGACGGGTGTGACTTCTCGAATGGCGGCGGTGGCGGCGGCGGTGGCGGCGGTGGTGGCGGCGGTGGCGGCGGTGGTGGCGACAACACTCCCGACAGCGACCTGGACGGCGACGGAATCGTCAACGGCGAAGACGGCGACGATGACGGCGACGGAATCAACGACGCCGCCGATCCCGACGACGACAACGACGGAGTGTTCGATGATGACGAAGAGGTAGACGTCACCGCGCAGGGCGGCGAAAGCACGTACCCGCCGGGTGCTTGTGGCTCATTCAGCTGCGGCCCGATCGGCCTGGCGCAACTGGCGCTGATGCTGATCGGCTTGTCGGGCATTCGCCGCAGCATCATTCGCGGGCGTCGCTAGCGAACGCGACGGTCTTTTGGATGAAGAATCAGCGACCCGCGGCAACGGCAGCGGGTCGCTGCGTCTATTTGAGGCGCGTCGCAGGCGTCGCCGTTGATTCTTTGGCGCGACGGCCGAGGCGTGCGCCGGCCATCCGCTAAACTTCTGCCGCTCTGGTTCTCCTGATGGACGACTGACGACTATGGAACTTGCCATCCTGTTTGCGCTGCTCGCGGCGAACGCCGCCTTCGCGATGGCGGAGATGGCGCTGGCGTCGGCGCGGCGCGGGCGGCTCCAATTGCTGGCCGAGCAGGGGGACGCCGCGGCACGCGCGGCTCTGCACCTCAAGCGCACGCCCGAACGATTCCTGAGCACCATCCAGGTCGGCATCAGCCTGGTCGGCATTCTGGCCGGCGCCTATGGCGGCGCCACGCTGGCGCGCCCGCTGATCCCGCTGATCGCCAAGACACCGCTCGTCGCCCCCTACGCCGCGGAAATCGCCTTTGGCGGCGTCGTGCTTTTCATCACGGTTTTGAATGTCATTTTGGGCGAGATCGTTCCAAAGCGGATCGCGATGGCGGCGCCCGAGACGCTGGCGCGATTCTTCGCGCGGCCGCTGACGCTGCTGGGCACGATCTCCTCGCCGCTGATCTGGTTCCTCAGTCGCACGAGTGCGGTCGTACTGTGGCTGATCGGCGTGCGGCCGGCGGATCAATCGGTGGTGAGCGAGGAAGAGATTCGCCTGATCATCGCCGAAGGGGCGGAGGCGGGCATTTTGGAGGCCGAAGAGCGCGTGTTGGTCGAGCGGGTGATGCGGCTGGCCGATCGACGGGCCGAGACGCTCATGACCCCGCGAACGCAGCTCGCGTGGGTCGATCTCAACGCCGGCGTCGGCGACAACATGCGGCTGATGAGCGCGGCGGGTCATACCTATTTTCCCGCGTGCGATGGGGACCTCGATCGCGCCATCGGCGTTGTCAGCTCGAAAGACCTTTGGCGGCGGCTGGTGAGCGAGAAGCAGGTGCCTGATCTGCGGGCGTGCGTGATGGCCGTGCCGCACGTGCCCGAGTCGATGCCGGCGCTGCGGTTGCTGGAAGCGTTTAAGAAGGGTGGACGGCATGTGGCGCTGGTCTTCGACGAATACGGCGGACTGAGCGGGCTGGTGACGATTCACGATGTGCTGGAGGCGATTGTCGGCGGACTGCCCGATCAGCCCGGCGAGCCCGCCGAGCTGGTGATTCGCCGCGACGATCATTCGTGGTTCATCGACGGCATGTTGCCGATGGACGAACTGGGGGGCGCGCTGGGCGAGCCGGATCTGCCGGAGCCGGAGGCTGATTACGAAACGGTGGCGGGGCTGGTGTTGGGCGAGTTGGGCCGGTTGCCGCGGACGGGCGAGTTCATCGACTGGGGCGGCTATCGCTTTGAGGTGGTCGACCTGGACGGGTTCCGTATCGATCAGTTGCTGGTGACGCGGCTGAACCATGCCGCGCCGCCGGTCGAATCGACGAAGAAGTAGCCCGCGGCGGGGCGATGGGGCGCGATCAGCCGGCCTGTTCCGCGGGGATGACCTGAAGGGAGGAACG
>JALHOX010000158.1 GCA_022842805.1 Phycisphaerae bacterium
GGCCGGAGTTCATCGAGAAATTCAAGCACGAGATCCCGAAGTACATGCTGCGGCACAAGACGAAGGCGGGCATGACCGGCTACGCCCAGATTCGCGGCTTGCGCGGGGCGCAGACCTCGCTCCGCAAGCGCATCCAGCACGACGTGCACTACATCCGCAACTGGAGCGTATGGCTCGACACGCGGATCTTGCTGCAGACGGTGTTCGGGGTGTGGTTTAGTCGGCACGAGACGTAAGGCTGTGGCGACCCACGAAGCGCCCGCTGCGTGCCAGACGCCATAACACCCCAATTCGGTTCGATCGGAGAGGAAGGGATTCGAACCCCTGTACGCTTGCGCGTAAGCGGTTTTCAAGACCGCCGCCTTAAGCCGCTCGGCCACCTCTCCATGTTGCGAGAGCCTGGTGCTCACGCGGATCTTCGGAGGCGGGATTATACGGGGAGTCCGGGGCCGGCGACCGCTTTCCGGCGGCGCGGCTCAGAAGCAGGTCTGCCGCTACGATTCGCCCCCTGATTCGCCCAACGTCGTCACACGGAAGCTGACCCGCGCATGCCGTCGCTCTCGCAGATTCAGCAGCAACTCAGCGCCATCCTGCATTGGTTCGTCGCGCAGTTTCACGCCGTGCCTTGGGGAAATGTGCGCGATTACTGGCTGGTCTACGTTTTCGACGACCGCATGCTGGTGGCCTGGTTTCTGCCGCTGGTGCCGCTGCTCTTCTTCGCTCCGCGGGCGCATCGCAAGGCGGCGATCGCGGTCAGCGGCCTGCTGTTCATCGCCTACGTCTGGGGCGTCTTTCACGCCTGCCTTTGGATCGCAATCTGCTACGCATTTTTCAGGCTCAGCGAAGCCTTCGCCGTCGAGTGTCGCCGGACCGACGTGAATCCGCTCGGCCCGCCGCTCGTCGCGGGCACGATCATCGTTGCGGCTCACTTTGCGTTCTTCAATATGCACCGCTGGATCGTGCTGCCGTCGGCAGCCGAAGCGTGGCTACACGCGAATTTGCCGTGGCTTTACCCCTTTGCGGCGCGCGGCTTTTCGTGGGAGCCCGCCGAACTGCCGGGCCTCGATCCGAAGCGCCTGTTCGATCTTTATTTTCCCTACTTCGCCCATGCCGCCGGCACCGCCTACTTGATCGTGCGGATGACGCATTA
Organism: Phycisphaerae bacterium; assembly: GCA_022842805.1. Classification (GTDB taxonomy): domain Bacteria; phylum Planctomycetota; class Phycisphaerae; order UBA1845; family Fen-1342; genus JALHOX01. The sequence goes on from JALHOX010000158.1 coordinate 1,151, forward strand.
CTTCGCCGAGATCAGAAAGGGAACGATCCGAGCGGAAGAGCGCTCCTTCGCTCGGTTTCTGGCGTGGCTGTGCTATGCGCCGAATTTCATGCAGGGGCCGATCGAGCGCTACCCCGAATTTCAGACGCAACTCGAGCGCTGGCAGGATCAGCGCAGCCTCGCCGGCGCGCTTTACGGCGTATGGCGAATCGCGATGGGCATCGCCAAAAGCCTCTTCTGCGCGATCTGGCTCGAACCGCACATCGCACGCGCGCTCTACATCGGCCCGTACTACACGCAGCCGGAGTTGATCGAGAGCAACGCGTTTCTCTACTTCGGCGTCTTTCTGCAGATTTTCGGGCTCTACCTGCAATTCAGCGGATATTGCGACATTTCGGCGGGCATTGCGTGGATCATCGGCTATCGCCAGATCGAAAACTTCGCCATGCCCTGGTTTGCGACCAGCCTGCGCGATTTTTGGCGGCGCTGGCACATCAGCCTTTCCAGCATTCTGCGCGACTACGTCTATATCCCGCTGGGCGGCAGCCGGACGGGCGTGCCCATCATCAACCTGATGCTCACCTTCGGCATCTGCGGCGTGTGGCACGCGTATTTGCCGCAGATGTGGTGGTGGGGTGTGCTGATGGGGGCGATGCTGTGGATCAATCAGGTGTGGCACGATCGCATGACCCGGCTCGACAAGCTGGACCTATCGAGCGCGACCGGCCCTGCCGCCATCGCCGCCCGCGTTCGCCGGGCTTGGCTGCGCTGCCGGCCGTTGCCGCAGGTTTTCGCGTGGCTGCTCACGCAGCACGCCTTCGTTTTCTCGCTCGTTCTGTTCTTTGGCGGGATGCGCGGCTATCGGGTGATCATCGAGATTTTTCGCCGCGCCGCCGCGCCGTTTCAAGGCTAGCGCCGCAGGCTCGATTGCGTGCAGAGGAATACTCGGCTCCGCATTGATGCAATGCCCTTCGCAGCGCTCGGTCGCCGCGCCCGCCAGATGTCTCCCCCCCACCGTCAGCCGGCCGCTTTCTCCAGCATTTTCCAGCAGTAAAGCAGCCCGCGCGGGACATGAAACGCACCCTTCCACATGCCGCCCTTGATGGGCGTGCTGACGCTGCCGTTGCGATGCAGATAGCCGTACCACTCGCCGTGCTGCGCGTCGGGGAAATGAGCGAAGGTCCACTCGTGCAGCTTTTCGAACCAGCGCTCCATTTCCGCGTCGCCCGTCATCTGGTGGAGCATCAACGTCGCGATCAGCGCTTCGTTGTGGGGCCACCAGAGCTTCATGTCGTGCTCGAGCTGCGTCGCGGGTTTGCCTGCGACGTCGACGAAGTAGAGCAGCCCGCCATAGGTCGCATCCCAGCCGCGCTCCAGCGACATTCGCGCGATCGAGAGCGCCGAAGCGACGAGATCGGGCCGCCCGCGTCGCTGGGCCGTCTCCAGCATGAACCAGGCACACTCAATCGCGTGTCCGGGGTTCATCACCCGCCCATCCGGACCATCGACCGCCGACCCATCGGGCGCGACCGTCTCCAGCACGCAGTTTTGCTGCGGCTTTACGAAGTCGCGCAGGATCTCAGCGATGGTGTCCTCTAGAACCGTTTCGATTTTTGCCGGCGGCGAGCCGAGAACACTGGGGGCGCTATCGATGCCGCATCGGGCCAGCGTCTCCGACATGTTCAGCAGGCACATCAGCGGCGACAGCCCCTTCATGGGCCGCGTGCGGGGGTCAACCTTGGCCGCCGCAAGCCCGGGCGTCCGGAGAAATCGCAAGAAGCGCGCGAACATCTCAGCCGCGCGATCGCGATAGCGCCCCGTGCCCGTCGCGCGGTACATGGCCGCGTACGCCAGACAAGCGAACACCTCGCTGAAGACATAGCGCCGCATGCGCAGCGGCCGTCCTTCGCGCGTGACGGCGAAGTACATCTTGCCGCTTTCGTCGAAGCAGTGCGCTTCGAGAAATCGCAGCCCCAGCTCCGCCGCCGCCAGCCACTCGGGTCGCTTTTCGACGTCGGCATAGAGCGTCGCAAACAGCCATATCTCTCGGCCCTGGAGCCAGACCGGCTTGTCGGTGCCGTAGAGCGAACCGTCGCGATCGAGAAGGGTGAAATAGCCCCCCTGCTCGTGATCGAGCGAGTGTCGCAGCCAAAACGGGACGACGTCGTCGAGGAGAGCGGAGCGGTATTGGTCGCGCAAGCGGGCGAGTCGAGCTAGGTTCATCGCGGCATTGTAGCGCGATGGTTTCGAGTTTCGAGTGCAGGGTGTCGAGTGGAAGGCAGGGATCGCCTCTCTGAGACGCGGCGGGAGCTCGTCGCCATTCGACTCGACACTCTGCACCCGAAACTGATCCCCGCCCTCGGTCGGGACCGTTACGATTCATCGGATGAATATGCCTAGCGAACTCCGTTCCGCCTGGTCCGCGCTTCCGCCCGCCGACGAGGTCGATGTGTTGGTCCTCGGCGGCGGCCCGGCCGGCGCCGCCGCTGCGATCGCCGCCGCCCGAGACGGCGCCCGCACGCTGCTGATCGAGCAATATGGCTTTCTTGGCGGCATGGGCACGGCGGGCCTCGTACCCGCGTTTTGCCCCTTTAGCGACCGCGAGAAGTGCATCATTCGCGGCATCGGGCAGCAGATTCTGGAAGAGATGAAAGCGGGGATGCCGCACATCGAGCGCGACGCGCTCGACTGGGTGCCGATCGACGCGGAGCGTCTCAAGACGGTGTACGAACGCCGCGTGATCGAAGCCGGCGCGCGGATTCTGTATCTGACGCATTTCGTGGATGTCGTTGTCGAGGAGGAGAGGGGTGAAGGGGTGAAGGGGCGAAGGGGTGATGCGGAAGTCACGGCTGCCGCTGCTACGCCCGCGCGCGCCGACCAACACCCTTCCACCCCTTCACCCCTCCACCGCTCGCGCGTCTCCGCGGCGATCATCCACAACAAGTCCGGCCTGCAACGCATCAACGCGAGCGTTTTAGTCGACTGCACCGGCGATGCCGATGTCGCCGCCGCGGCGGGCGTTCCGTTTGCAAAAGGCGACCCTGACACCGGGGCGCTGCAGCCCTGCACGATGTGCTTTGTTCTCGCGGGAGTGGACAACAGCGTGCTGCAGCCGTGGCTGTGGGCGGACAACGCGAAGAATCTGCTGCTCAAGCCCTCCATCGCCGCCGCCAAGGCCGCGGGCGATCTCGACATCATCGAAGAAGCGGCGAATGTCGCATATCAGAGCCCGTCGACGATCGGCTTCAACTTCAGCCACGTCTTTGACGTCGACGCGACCGACGCGACGCAGCTCAGCCGCGCGATGGTGGACGGCCGCAAGCTCGTCCGACACCTGACCGACTTCGTGAAGAAGTATCTGCCGGGCTGCAAAGACGCGGTGCTGGTCACCAGCGGCGTGCAGATCGGCGTGCGCGAGACGCGGCGCATCGTCGGCGACTATGTGCTGACGCTCGACGACTACCTCGCTCGGCGCAGCTTTGAGGACGAGATCGCGCGCAACGCGTACTACATCGACATTCACCTGAGCAAGCGCGAGTGGGAGCGCAACCTCGGCAAGGAGATCGACTGGGAATCGCGGATTCATCAGTACAAGGCGGGCGAGTCGCACGGCATCCCCTATCGCTGCCTGCTCCCGGTCAACACCACCAACCTGCTCGTCGCGGGGCGCAGCATTAGCACAGACCGCGCCGTGCAGGGCAGCACCCGCGTCATGCCCAACTGCCTGGCGATGGGCGAGGCTGCCGGCGCTGCCGCCGCGATCGCCGCCAAAGCACATGGGGGCGCGGTCCGCGCCGTTTCCGCGGATGCGCTCCGCGCCCGTCTGCGCTCCGGCGGCGCATATTTGCCCTGAAGTCGTCGCTGCGTAAGAAAGGCGTGGGAGCGGATCGCGGGGCGATGGGATCGGGGATTCTGCGAAAGCAAGGCCACGGTCAGGCATATGGGGACGCCCGACCGTGGCGCACGCGAGGCGCCTCACCGGCTGCGCAGGTCGCAGGAGTGGCCGCGACCCGCGGAAGCGGAGGAGTGGCAGCGAGGCGTCTTAGCGGCGTCGGACCAGAGAGAGCGCGGCAAGGCCGAGCAGCGCGAGAGTGCCGGGCTCGGGGACCGCGTCGACGCTGACCACGGCCTGCAGGGCCTGAGCGCCGGAACCGTTTAGCAAACCCATTGCGTACACGGTGTAGACCGTGTTGGCTTCGAGGTTGAGGATGCCTGTCGTGAGGGCGGTGGTGCTGGTGCCGGCGACATTGGCGTCGAACTGATAGGCGCCGGCCGGGACGGTGCGATAGCCGCCCGAATCGCCGAAGGCGACGTTGCCGAAGATCGTTGTGGAGGTGCCGGCGAGGTTGATGTCCACATTCGGGGTGCCGGGGGAAAGGTGAATGAAGCGCACGCGGGCGTTGGCGCTGTCGAGCGTGTTGTCGTCGACGAAAACGCGCGGCGTGATGTTGGCGAAGAGGTCGGTGGCGGCCACGCTATAGCTGACGCCGTCGGCGAGCAGCAGGTTCGCGTTGATCGCAACGGGCGTGGTCTGGTTGGCGGGGACAACCTTGGCGTTGTAGGCGCCGGCGGGGACGCTGAAGAAGTTGCTGACGCCGGTGAAGGGCACGTCCTGCAGCAACGGGGAGGAGAAGTCGTCGTTGATGATCACGTCAACGGCGGGGGTATCCGGCGAAGCGTGGATGACGCGGAACTGCGCGTTGGCGTTGGCCGCGGCGCTGAAAACAAGACCAGCAAATCCGAGACTGGCGAGCAGACGTTTCATGGCAGCTCCTTCTTTCCGATTCCAGAGGGCACTGAGACAAATCACAACGCCACTGCGGCGTTTGAGATACAAGGTTGCATCGCGGCGGCGGCGACGCGGACGAAGCGCGGCCGGCGCGCGGATTCTCCGCGGGCGACGCGATGTCGCCTTTTTTCGCACGAGGCCGCAAAGCCGGGCGGGCCGCGCGGCGAAACAGGTTTCAGCAATCAGACGGGTTGCGTCGGCTTTGCAGAAAATGCCGACCACCCAGCGCACAAGCCACAGACGATCGATCAGCCGCGGCGAGGCTCAGCCGCGGGGCGAGTTCAGTGTTGCAGCCACTCGCCACGCGATGCGACGCAGGCGGCGTTGCTGCAGTTTTCGAACGGACAGCATTCCTCGGGATGGGGAAGTCCCATCGGCACGATGGTCAGCAGCGGGATCACGGAGAGCGCGAGGGCGCCGTGCGATCGGGCGCGGTGCCAGCGCCAGGCGTCGTCGCGCAGGTGGCGCAGGCGCTCGGCCATGTTGTCGGTCGCATCGAACAGGCCGAGGGCGTGGATCGGGGCATCGGCCGCGGACCGGCCCAACAGGCTTTGGATGGCGCGCACCAGCGTTTCGCGATAGGCCGGCGTCTCGGCCCGCAGACGGGCCGCCACCGAGGCGTCGCAGCATATTTCTCGCAGGCCGTAGGTGCGGCTGCGAACGAGATAGATCAGCGGGTGGAACCAGTAGAGCATCTGAACCAGCAGCGTGAGGAACTGCAGCGGCAGATCGCGGCGCTGAATGTGCATCAGCTCATGCAGCAGCATGTATTTCAGATCGCGGCTGGGGCCGCGCTGGATGAGTGAGAGCGGAACGAGCAGCGTGGCGCGAAACAGGCCGAATACAGCCGGGGATCCGACGCGGGCCGTGAGCACGACCGGCGGCGGCGCGGACAGGCCGACCCGCTGCGCGGTCTCGGCGATGAGTTCGTGGAGCCAGGCGGGCGGCTCGAACTCGCGGCGGTCGGAATTCCAGCGCTCGCTGAGCCGTCGCGAGCGCCAGACAAAGCTGACGCCGATGGCGAGAAGCCCGAGCAGCCAGAGGATGAACATGGCCGTGGCGACGCGCGGCAGCGTAAGAATCTGGCCGGACCAGGCGTGATCGCCGAAGGAGAGCCAATCGGCCAGTGGACGGAGCAGCGTGAACAGATTGACAACGACGCCTGGGAGGGCCTCTTCGTCGAACCAGCGGGCCGAAAGTCCCAGAGGCGAAACGAGCTGCGGCGGCAGGAGCAGTTTCACGACGACGAGCATCCAGAGCGCCAGCCGAAGCTGAGGCCAGCGGAGCGGGCGCACCGCGCGATCGGCCAGCGCGATGAGCACGATCAGCAGGCTTACCTGCCAGAACTGGGCCCACATCCAACCGGCCCAGGCGAGCGAGATGAGTTGCAGATCGGTCGACACGGCACGTCTCCACGAGACCCGAAGAGCCTATTTATTCAGTACGCCTATTTGGCGTCGCGATCGGGCGGCCCTTCGGCGGGCATCCATTCGGCCAGCAGTCGTTCGAGCTCGCGGCGCTTGCGCGGCGAGAGCGATTGATTTTTCATCAGAAAGTGCATGAGGGAGCCGAATGCGCCATCGAAGGCACGCTCCAACAGGGAGTCGACCGCCGACTGTCGCGCGGCCTCCTCCTGCAGCAAGGGCGAGAAGACCATCGTGTTACCGACGGGCTCGACGCTGAGCGCGCCCTTTTCGACCAGTCGCATGAGCATGGTCTTGACGGTCGCGTAGGCCCATTGGGTTTCTCCGACGACGGCGTCGAGCGCCTGCCGTGCGGTCAATGGATGTTGTCGCCACACGACTCGCATCAAACGCCACTCTGCCTCACTCAGATGCATCTCTGCGCTCCTCGCCTCTGCTACATCTGTAACAGAGTCTATGACAGTTGTAACAGGGAAGGCAACCCGAATTTGAAGAAATCTTCGGGTGGGCCGGGGATGGAGCGGGCGGAGGGGGAACGGGCGGATTGGAACGGACGGGTGGCGCGGCGTGGCGTGGCGGATATGGCGGCGAAGCCGTGGATAAGCGATGCGGCGCTCGTCCACGTGTCGCCCGATTAGAACTTTCGAACCCGAGGAAAGGCGGGCGCGAGTTACTCCTCGACGGCGGCGGCCTCTTCTTCGGCGCGTTTGCGGCGCTTGCGGCGGGCGAGGATGAAGATGAGCAGGACGGTGCCGAAGCCGCCGATCATCATCGGCGCTTCGAGGTTTGAAGGAGCCACGGGAAGTTCGACGTTGGCGATGGCGGCGGTCGTGCCGTCAGCGAAGCGGATGTTGACGGTGCCGCTGCCGCGCGGGGCGCGTTTGCGCGAGAGGCGCATTCCGAAGGAGCCCTTGGTCTTGGGCGCGATGCCGGCGTCGGGGCTGGGTGCGATGGCCTTGCATATGCCGGGCCTCTCCTCCACGCCGACGTTTACCAGGTAGGTCGTTTCCTGCTTCCAGCCCTTGGGGACGTGAAACTGATCGGCGAGGTAGTGCGGAAAGGTGATTTCGACGATCGGCGCGGTGTGAAGGTTGGTGACCGTCCAGGCATAGCTGCCGTCGCTCAGTTGCAGCCCGCCGTCGATCGTCGCTTTCGTGTTGTCCTGCGCATCAGCCGTCGCGGCAGCGGCGAGCAGCACGGCGACCGCGATGGCCGAGGCGAGCGGGGATCGGGCGAAAAGAGGCTGGAACATGGGGCGTCTCTCAATGATGTCGGCGCGAACGCAGGCGGCTTTCGGATCGATGCTTCGGCGGCCTGCGGAGCGCCGAACGTTATTCCTCAATTTTTGCTGATTCCGGGCGAACGCGATAGACCCGCGCACCGTCATCGCGATACACGATCTCCAGCGCGGCCAGTGTGTCGAAGATCGAGCAATCGCCGCAGAGGGCGCGTTCGGCGCCGCCGACCAGCAGATAGTCGATTCGCAGCCGGCGCAATGTTGATTCGATCGCGGCGGCGTTGTTGTCGGTGAACAGTGCGCGGGCAGCATCGCGGGCGGCGCGCATCGCGGGCAGGTCGCGCGGCGTGAAAACCTGCACGTGGGCGTTGTCGGGGTCGAGCACTGCGGCGCGGCGGTCGATCAGTTGTACGGTTTCGAAGCGGCTAATCGGGTCGCCTTGCACGACGGCGTTTGGCGGCGTGTTCGCGCGAATCCACGTCAACGCGCCGCGATCGGCTTCGAGCGGTGCGGCGCGGAGCATGGCGCGGCTGGCCATCAGCGGCAGCTCGAGCAGCCCGACGGGCAGGCCGAGCAGAACGGCGCCGACGATGCCGATTTTCGCGAGCCGCGCGGAGCGGTTGGCGGGCCAGAGAAATGCGGCGGCGATAGCGCCGGCGGCGCTGAGGGCCATTACGCAGACGCGAAAGCCGTAGACGAATTCGTGGGCGCGGTCGTGAAGCGTGAAGGTGCCGATGGCGCCCATGCCCCCCGCGAGCAGGAGCAGCAGCAGCGCCGGATCACGCACGAAACGGCGGGCCGGGCCGAACGCCAGGGCGGCGAGCGCGACGGCGGCGATGCCGAGATCGATCCAGAGAATCCATGGCGCGTCGAGCCAATTTGCGAGGACGCCGGGCGGCGCGAGGCGGCCGAGGATGGCGACGGGAAGCCGGTCCCACGCGGTCGTGAAGCCGCCGCCGATGCGACGGCCCATTTCGAGGTAGCCGGGAAGTTGCAGCATCATCAGCGCGAGGCCGGCGACAGCGATCCACAGCAGCGCGGCGAAGC